>CAYUVE010000177.1:0-1703 GCA_964447985.1 uncultured Thiotrichales bacterium | reverse complement strand
GATAAAGCGAGCAGAAGAGTCAACGAATACGAGGAGCATTAATGTTGCATCCACTCATTCTTAGATTAGATCATTCTGGTAAAGCCATGGGTTGGATCAATTGGCAGGATGCGGTAACGCTTTACTCTAAAGAAATGGTTGCCTGGACACTAGGCGAAAACCGTTTTCGTATTCACGGTGGCTATAACCGTGTAACAGGTAAGCGTTCATGGATGGAAATCGACTCTATTATCGCTACACGCGGGCTTGCTAATGGCAATAAATTTGAGGTTGTACCGCCGTTAACCAATCGTGAGCTGTTTCGACGAGACCAACACATGTGCATGTATTGTGTTGATACGTTCTCAGATAGCCACCTGACACGCGACCATGTCATTCCTATATCACGCGGTGGTGCTGATACTTGGACCAATGTGGTCACCTCTTGCGTCAAATGTAACCAGCGTAAAGGCGCTCATACTCCTGAACAAGCCAATATGAAGTTGCATGCGATCCCTTACGCTCCTAACTTTGCTGAATGGCTGGTATTACGCAACCGCCGTATATTGAGTGACCAAATGGACTTCTTAAAAAGCCAATTCAGCAAAAAGCAAAACGCCCCACAGATGCAATAGCCCTTGGTAGCGGAAAATAAAAAGGCACTAAAAACAAAAGCCCCACGTTATTTCTAACGCGGGGCCAAGCCCAGGACAAGCTTCTAAACAGTACCGGAAGAGGATATCCGGCACTCAACACAACTCTTCAAACTACAATCTAGCATTGGTCGGAGAGAGTATTAGCTTTCAGTTTATCTCTTTAGCCCTGAATGCCAACTAAATGCCCAACAGCTAACGATGCTCGACTATACAAAGCCGCAAAATCCTTCAGCTCTTATTAATCAATGCCTTATTAAACTGTTTGATAAATATTTGCAATCATTAACCATTTTGTAATATAATTTAGCTATTATTAGCAGCGATGAAATTGACAGGATTAACGAAGAAAAGAATGACTGAATTAAGCAAAATCGTATTTGTTCGCCATGCACAAAGCCAGTGGAACCTCGAAAACCGTTTTTCGGGCTGGGCAGACATGCCCTTATCCAGCCAAGGTGAAACGGAGGGCCGAAATGCGGCAAAACTCATTGCTAGCCACGGCGTACGATTTGATCTTGCCTATAGCTCGATGCTAACTCGCGCACGTGCGACATTAGAACTTGTATTAGGCGAACTTGATCATCAGCCTGAAACTAATATCGACTGGCGCATTAACGAGCGTCATTACGGCGCGCTACAAGGGCTCAATAAAGCAGAGACCTTGGAAAAGTATGGTGAGCAACAGTTCTTTCGCTGGCGTCGTGGGTATGCTGATTATCCACCCGCCCTAGAAGATGATGACCCAAGACACCCCCGCTTTGACAAATTATTTGCCGAGCTGCCACAAGATGTATTGCCTAATACAGAAAGTTTAGCCGACACAGAAAAACGCGTTGTCGAATTTTGGTTAGAAAAAATCCTTCCCAAGATTCGCCAGAGAAAGAATATTCTTATTTCAGCACACGGTAATACGCTCCGTGCCCTATTCAAACATCTGAACAAGCTCAGCGTTGAAGAAGTAGAAAAACTAGAGATTCCGACAGGAAAACCTATTCTCTATAGCTTTGACCTAGATGGTAATATCATCGAATCTGGCTATCTAGAAGCGCAAGCGGCAGCGAACTAATC
>CAYUVE010000176.1:0-4531 GCA_964447985.1 uncultured Thiotrichales bacterium | reverse complement strand
CATTGAAAACTTCTTATCTTTATTATTTGAAGTAGTCTTTGCTGTTGAAGTTTGAATTCGGAAGTTTCTTTTGATTTTGGCAAGGATGAAGTGAAGTCGGCGTTTTATCCAACGCTCGATAAACTGAGTGATGTGATCAATAAATATGACCGCACAGTTGTCCATGTTGTCGGCCACACCGATAGCGTAGGTGGCGATGGTTTTAATCAGCAGCTCTCAGAAAGGCGCGCGCAGTCTGTCGCAGATTATATGGTGACCCGTGATGTTCAGGTCTCACGTTTGCTTACCGAAGGTCGCGGTGAATATGAGCCACGTGATACTAACGAGACCGAGGCTGGTCGTGCATTGAATAGACGTGTGGAAATTTTTCTAAAACCTATCGTTGAAGGTGCCGAGAAGCAAGCTTACGTGTCGCCTGACTACTAAAAAGAGTACTCCGCTAGAGCCCTCGCTCAGCTTCGGCTGACCGGGGGCTTTTTTATGCCTGCTATGAATACCTGCTAAAAACTTTCCCTCAAGTTGCCTACCTTGCGTTCGATATATAAGCGAGTATTTTGTCCGCTGCTAAATAAAGATTTTGCAATATTTCTGTTATAAACTCGTGATAAATAATTAAGATAAGTACGAGCTTACCCATAAGAACTAACAATAACTGTGACTTCCTTGCGTGTAAGTGATTGTTATCTAAGATTATAGATAATAGCTATTAACACAATATATTGTGGCTATTGGTGTAAAGTGTGTCACATTTTAACAAGTTTTTATAGAAACGGTCATAATTCTCATGTAATCTGTCCGGGTTTTCTAATGTGTTAGAAAGCAATGATATTTGTGTTTTAGATTTGTTATTAACTCAAACTTAGAGGTATTTCATGAAACTACGTAAGACATCGGCATTTGTCTTAGCTGCGCTGATTTCACTGCCCTTAGCTTCTGCGCCTGTATTAGCGGAAGAGGAAAGTGAAGCAGTGCCTCAGACAGAAACCCAAGCACTGGGCTATTTGGGTGAATTGAGTGAATCAATCATCTTGTCTGGTCGTTTGGAAGAGTTCAAATCAACCGCTCGCTATGATGACATCTATGGTGAAGGTGAGACTTTGGCTAAGCGTGTTAAATTTTGGCATAACGTTGCTTTGGACACCTCAGCACTAGACCATACCCCTGGTGCGTCACCTGATTTTGAACCAGGTGAAGAGGGTTTTGCATCACCTGATCAAGGTGGCCCTACCCGTACCAGCCGCGCGTTAGCAATGGTTCACTTGGCTATGTTCGATGCGTTAAATGCTATCGAAGATGAATACGTTCCTTATGTTGGCGGTGATATCGACGTTGAAGTGGGTGCTTCAGCTGATGCGGCAGTTGTGTTTGCTGCAGCCAGAATGCTACGCCGTCTCTACCCAGCGCAAAAAGATCGTATTAACGATATTTTTAATGCTGAGAAAGATCGTGTTCGTGTATTTACTACCAATGCTGAATTCCGTGCAGGTAGAGATGTCGGTATTGCAGCGTTTAAAGCAGTACGTGATGCGCGTCGTGGTGACAAGTCAGGTCGTGCTGAGCCAAACTTTGGTGAAGGCGGTCGTGTAGCCAATGGTGGTAAAACCACATTCTTCGGTACACCGGTAAACGGCGGTGGTAGTAATTTTGGTGAGTGGCAGCCTGATCCAAACGTTCCTGATGAAGCACCAGATTTCGAACTGGCTTTGGGTGCATTCTGGGGTAACGTCACGCCTTTCTTCATGGACAGTGGTGATCAGTTCCGCACACCTGAGCCACCTTTGCCTGATAATGCTGATGACTACGAAGAATATGCGGTTTATTTTGACGAAGTCGCTGCAATCGGTGGTTCTGAAGAAAACATCAATACACCAAGTACGGGTACTGATAGAACACGTTTTATTGGTAACTACTGGGGTTATGACGGTGTACCACTAATTGGTGTTCCACCTCGTATCTACAACCAAATCGCTTCACAGTTGGCTTTTGACAAGTATAGTGATGATGCTTTGGCATTTGCTCGCGTATTGGCGTTAACAAACGTTGCTATGGCTGATGTGGGTATTGCCGCTTGGGATAGTAAATATTTCTATAACTACTGGCGTCCGGTAACTGGTGTTCGTGTTGACGATGGTAACCCATTGACTGTTACTGATCCTACTTGGGATCCAGTGGGTGTATCTGTTGTTAATACAGCGGAAGCTATTCGTCCAACTCCTCCATTCCCAGCTTATCCTTCAGGTCATGCTGCATTTGGTGCCACAGTGTTCGAAATCCTACGTGACTCATTGGGTAACGTACGCTTTACTTTCGTCTCTGACGAGTACGACGGTGTAAGCGTCATGCCTACTGAAAACGGTCCTGTAACACGTCCATTCGTTCCTCGCCGTTTTTCAAACCTAGACCTAGCACAAAGAAGCAATGGTGTTAGCCGTATTTACAACGGTGTGCATTGGGACTTCGATAACGTAGCTGGTCAAAACCAGGGTGAAGAAATTGCTCGCTTCTTGCTTGACGAGGTCGATGCATTCCAACCTAAGTAGTACTAGTAAGGGTGTTTGGCTGTTTTTTAGCTGATGCCGCTGGCGCCACCTGATGGTGGCGCCAGTCCATCTTGTAATAAATTCAAAGGGTGATTGCCATGAAATTTGTGAGCTTGCTCGTTGTATCATTTTTAGTTTCAGGTGTGTTCGGTATTGCCGTTGCAGATAACCAAACCGCTAAAGCAGATGCTGATAGCAGAGATTTCATTGAACTGTTTCCGTCTGATATAAAAGCACCATTCACACAAAAAACTGTCACAAAGCTCAATGCCATCGTGCGTCGTTCATATGATGCGATTAATGAATACGATGATATCGTTGACGGCGTACGTGTTAGTGTTAATAAAGCTGCAAGCCCAGAAGCCGTGCCAGGTTTGAAGGCGCGTGCAGAAGAGAAGGTGGCGAAGATTTATGAGCTAGATGAAGCGTCTAAAAGTGCATTAGCCGATATGATGGCTGCGGCAAAGGAGCTTCGTAGTAGTGATGAGTTATTTAATAATGCTATCTTGGAAGGTATGATCCAGTTCGTAGAAGAAGTAGAAAACGAGATTGGCTCAGAGCGAGTAGCACTGGATTCTAAACTAGAATCTGCTTAGATCGATACTCCTAGTAGCGTATTTCGCTCTCAAGCCCTTGTGAACAATAGGTTCACAGGGGCTTTTTTATGTCTGTCTATTCATCTTCGAGACTTTTTTGTTACCAGATTGTAAGATTGTTGAAATCTGACTCGGCTATTCTATGGCGCTCATTAATCTGGCCGGGTGTGGCCAATGAAAAGATTTGTATTACTGGTTTTTTTAGCATTTTTGTCTAGCTGTGCCTCCACGCCTAAGCAGGAGAACTGGCCGGCTGAGATTCCTGCTTATAATTATTTTCTCGAGCAATATGAAGATGATTTGGCTAATAGCCGAGAGCAAAGCTTTGACACTTATTTAGGTTGGGTGAGAAATTTTTACTACGGATTCCTGGTTGCTAATCGAGGTTGGCTAAAAATCTCAAAAGAAACCAAAGAACTTATCGAGGATCCAGTTGAAAATAAGATGGTACAAGACAAGCTTTATTTGGTTGGTAAAAAAATATCCGCTGAATGGGCAAAGTCAAAAAAGACGCAACGTATTAACACGCGTTTATTGGGCATATGGGGTAACTCTTTACAAGAAGCCATTGACCGAAACGAAGCTTCGGCTTATGTGGATAAAGTGTTGGATGATGTAGAAGCCTTGCTTGATGGCCAGTTGTTGGCAAAGGATATCGGTAACTACCGTTACTTTCCTGAGACAGATGATTTCTTTTTTTAACTGCTTGATGTTTTATTGCAAAATTCGAGATCGCAACATTTTTTAAACATCCTCTTCATAGGATTGACATAATCACTACATAGGCTAACGGGTTTGTATAAGTTTTGAACTTGTGGAGCAAACCATGTCTATCTTTGATTATAAAAAAATGGGTTTAGGCTTAGCAGTCTCTATGGCGCTGCTAAGTGGTTGTGGAGGAAGTAGCAGTAATTCTTCTAACATTGGTGAAGCAGAAGTTGATCAGCCGGTCGATAACGCACCTCCAGCGCCACAAGTAGCGCAAGATTTTACAATCAGCCTCAGTCAAATGGGTCGCTTTGAAACAGGTCAATTTGATGAGTCAGCAGCAGAAATTTTATCGTTTGACCCAGCAACTGACCGCCTATTCGTTGTTAACGCCCAGTCAGGCACAGTAGACGTATTGGATATTGCAAACCCAGCAACGCCTATTCTCGTTAATCCGGGTTTGGATTTCGCTGCCTTTGATGCCGCAAATGCTGGTTTTACTCGTGGTGATGTGAACAGTGTTGATGTCAACGCTGCGACTGGCGTTGTTGCAGTAGCGATAGCAGAAGATGGTTTTGATCAAAATGGCCGCGTCGCATTTTTTAATACCGCGACTTTAGCGTTTATCTCCTCAGTAGAAGTCGGTGTGTTGCCTGATAGTGTTATTTTCACCAATAACGGCAATGC
>CAYUVE010000175.1:0-4560 GCA_964447985.1 uncultured Thiotrichales bacterium | reverse complement strand
CCAAAGACAAACGATGCTCTATATATGCTTTAGTCTCGTCCTCACCTAACGGGTCTAAGTGGTAAGCAGCTATCACCCTTTGTCTCAACTGCTCCATCTGCGGAGACCGGAGGGTATCCTTAAATTCTGCCTGACCAAGCAAAAAACTCTGTAACAATACCTTTCCTGAAAGCTGGAAATTCGACAACATCCTCAACTCTTCCAAGGAGCTGAGCGGAAGATTCTGCGCTTCATCGATAACCAGCAATACACGCTTACCTTCACGTGATCGCGTAATCAGAAAAGTCTCAAGATTCTTGAGTAACGTTGCTTTACCTAAACCTTCATGCGCCAACCCATAAGATGCTGCAACCATGCGCAACATATCATCAGCACCCAACTGGGTAGTAACTAGCTGAGCAGCAATTATGTTCTCCTTTGCAAGCCCAGCAAATAGATTGCGAACCAAAAGCGTCTTACCAGTACCTACGTCACCAGTAATGACAATAAAGCCCTCACCCTGAGTAAGGCCATACTGCAAATAGGATTGCGCTCTCTTGTGACCACGACTGCCAAAGAAAAACCGCGGATCCGGGTTCAACGCAAAGGGCTTAGCTGATAAATTATAAAATGACTCGTACATGGGTTGACTCTCGCCCTAGAATCTCACTTAGAATCTTGTTTTAATTGGAGTTTTTTGGGAAAAGGCATGTATGGCTGCACAAATCCCTCGTCTATACGGCTACTTTATACCATGCTTACTCATCAAATCATATAGGGTGGGCCTGCTGACGCCTAACACCTCAGATATACGGGAAATATTCCCGTCATAGAGACCAAATGCATTCAACAAAGCCTCGTATTCTGCCTTCTCCCGCACTTCTTTTAAATTAAATGCCTGACCTTGAATGCTATCAACTTCAATACCCAGGTCTTCCGGCAATATTTGTGCTCCATCAGACATAATTACAGAGCGCCGCACAACATTCTCTAGCTCTCGGACATTGCCAGGCCAGGAATAACTTGAAATCAACTCTATGGCTTCTGGCGCAAAACCTTTTGGCTTAGATTTTTTCCCAAGTTCTTGTTTACTTCTATCCATAATCGCCTTGGCAAGCAATACGGAATCTGAGCCACGATCTCGCAACGGGGGAATATTAATCACGATTTCACTAATTCTGTAATATAGATCCTGACGAAAACGACCATCGGCTATAAGCTCATTTAAGTTTTGATGGGTAGCGCAAACTACCCTAACATCTAGCGAAATTTCTTTACGGCCACCGACTCGTTCAATAACACGCTCCTGTAAAAAACGAAGCAACTTCACCTGCATGGAAAGAGGTAAATCACCAATCTCATCGAGGAAAAGCGTTCCTCCATTTGCATACTCAATTTTACCGATTGTTTGCTTTGTTGCTCCCGTGAACGCACCCTTCTCGTAGCCAAATAACTCGCTTTCCAATAGATTTTCTGGAATAGCCGCGCAATTGATCGCAACAAATCTATCACCCGAGCGATCACTGGTTTCATGCAGCGCTCTCGAAATCACCTCCTTGCCAGTGCCACTCTCGCCCAGCAGCAATGTGGTCACATTTGCTTTAGCGATCTTCTCGATATCACGACATACCTTCGTCATCTGCGGACTTGACCCAATAACGCCCGGAAGCCGCATCGTACTATGTCGGCGCGACAACTTTCTGTTTTCTACCTCCAAATTTGAAATATGAAAAGCACGCGCAATCATCATGGATAACAATTCAGGATCAATAGGCTTTTGGTAAAAATCATATGCGCCCTTAGCAACACACGCCAGAGCATTGTCTCGATCATCATTGCCTGTAACGACGATAACTTTTGAATGAGGCGCTAAAGCTAATATCTCCTCCAACGCCAATATCCCTTCGGTCGCACCGGCGGCATCCGGCGGTAATCCCAGATCCAGAGTAATAACCTTAGGCTCAAAACGACGCAACTGCGCGATAGCCTCTTCCCTGTCTGATGCAAAAACCAGCTCATAATCGTCGAGGCTCCAGCGCAATTGCTTTTGAATACCTTCCTCGTCATCTACAATGAGCAAATGCTGTTTGCCGTTAGCCATGTATATTCCTCATTATCTATCGTTATCATTCTACTATCGGCAGGCGAATCGTGAACTTGCTTCCTTTACCAGGTTCGCTATCCACATCAATACTGCCTCGCAGCCCACGGATAATTTCGCGACTTTGGTAAACACCTATACCCATCCCTTCTTCACCTTTGGTTGAATCAAAAGGTCTAAAAAGACGCTCTCGTACAAACTGCGCATCCATACCACGCCCTGTATCAGCGACTTCTAGTACAGCATATTGATTTTCGACAAAGAGCCGTAGACCAACTTTTCCGCTATCATCCGTCGCTTGCTGAGCATTTTCAACCAAATGATTAATAACCTCCTTTAGCTGCTTGGCATCAGCAATAACGTAAACCTCTCTCTCAGACGTAAATGAGGGTTGCGGTAAACTGCCAGACCGTTCCTTAGCCACCTCTACTAAAATCTGACCAAGGTCAATACGCGCTTGCACCGTAGCCCTCGGAGACCTGTCTCTTAGCTGAGCAAGCAAACGCTCACCACGACGCGAAGCACTTTCCACAGTACTAAATGTATCTTCGATAAAGTCTGGATTATGTCTATACTTTTCGGCATTTTTTGTTACCAAAGTGAGCTGACCTACAACATTCTTAAGATCATGAACAACGAAAGCCGAGAGTCGATTAAAAGCGTCAAACTCTTGAGCTTCAATTAAAGCTTGAGTTGCTAGCAATTGAGCAATATGGGTCGCAGCTTGCCTTCCAGCTGTCTTAATCAAGTCCCGATCTTCCCAGTTAATCGAGCGGCGTATTGACGAAGGCGGTATAGCGACAAAGCCCAACAAACGTATATCCTGCATAAGCGGTACGATCAGCCAGATATCTTCTGAATTTAGCACCCAGTCTGGTAGTTTCAGCCCATCATAGAGCTCCGGTTCACGCATATACTCGTTATGTTCAATCACCCACTGTCGCTCTTCCAAAAACCTAACTAAATCGCTACTGGCATGCTCCGATACTTCAATTTCTGTAAATTCACCCCACCGCGCAACCGGATCATATTGATCACCATAGCGATTAACCCAAAGCATCCCGCCATTACTCCCAACAATTTGGGCAACAGATTGAATAACCCGCTCTAACATGTGAGCACCTGCCCCACCCTTAGAGAGGGTACGAATAAGCCTTAACCATTCCTCGCGATAATCGTAACGATAATTAAAAAAATGCTTACCCAAAAAGACATGAACATGAGCGCGAACACGGGTAGAAAAGAAACCAATCAGAATCACACTACATGTTACGGCAAGCAACAAATACGCAAGCGCATAATCTAAACGTCCACCACCATCCACATTACGTAAAAACAGCATCACGCTATATACCGCCATAGCAGCGAGCACTGCCCCTGCTCCGTACATAACGGCATCGCGTGAAACATAGACGCTACCCATCCAACGCACATCACGCTGAAGAGACGACTTCAGCAGTAATACAGCGCTTACGCCATATAGCGCTGTTAGCATTACCCAGTCTATATCCAACAACTTACCCAATGTTAAGCGCTGCATTCCGCATAGTAGCTGATATAACATAACAAAACTTACCGCTAGACATAGCACTCTAACGTTTGCGCGACGCTCATTACCGTCACGTTTATTTATCCTCCATATGACATATAACCCTGCCAGAGACATTGCAAGAATGATAATAGGGAACAGATAAGTAACTAACTCATGACCTTGTAGCTGATTGACATCAGTCTCATATAACAAACCAAATATACCGACCAACAAAGCGGCGCAGATAGCCAGAAAAATAACACCAATAACAAAGATTCTTTTGTTATAACTTCGATGCTTAGCATGTAACAGCTTGAGCAAAAGGCTTACCCAAATGAACAAGTGCAATAGATGAAATAAGCGTACTGTGACAGAACCTTGAGGATCACTTATGACTAAATTTGATACTAACCATATCGATGTTAACGACGCAGCAAAAATCAAGAAAACACGATCAAGCTGACCTTTCCAACGCCATAGCGCCAAGCCGAACACAGCAAGATAAGCAGCTATAAGAATTACTAGCAAGCTATTCTGTAAAAGAGCCATTAATCAACCGCAGAAAAAATCACCAATCATCGCCAATAGCTATCGGTAGCCACCCAAAACAGCTTTAAAATATAAAGCCATTCTATATTTTAACTTTGAGTTTATAATGCCGATAATTCTAGCATTCAGCAGACTTATTGATGTTAATACTTACCAAGCAAACTAATTTCTTTCCCTGTTATATGGAGTTTTCTAGCAATGAAACTTACGATTTTTGGTAGCGGTTATGTTGGTCTTGTTACAGGCACCTGCCTCGCCCAAGTAGGCAATGACGTGATCTGTGTCGATGTCGACCAACAAAAAATCGACAAGCTTAATGCTGGAGAAGTGCCAATATATGAACCAGGGCTAGATGACATGATTGCGGATAACATGAAAGCCGGCCGTCTCCGCTTTACTA
>CAYUVE010000174.1:0-4584 GCA_964447985.1 uncultured Thiotrichales bacterium | reverse complement strand
ACATCTTGTGTTTCATCAAACAAATAAGAATAGGCCATGCCTTTGTCTTTTACGCGTTCGGCGATTTTCTCGGGGCTGTCATCTGGATAGTTATCGGCGTCATTTGCGCTGATAGCGACTATGGCGACATCGGGGTTATCTTTAAAATCATTACCTAGCGCAACTAAGCCATCTTCTATGCGTAATACATAAGGACAGTGATTACAAACGAACATGACTAGCAAGGCTTTCGCATCGGCGTAATCGGATAAGGATTTTGTTTCGCCCGTCGCGGGTTCTAATAATGAAAAGTCTGGTGCCGGTGTGCCGAGTTCTAGCATGGTTGATACGGTGCGTACCATTTTATTCTCCTAATTAGTGATAAGATTTTTGTAAATTATAACGTATGAGTTGGATTCTTCCGCAGCTGCATGGCGATAAAAAAGGTGGCGATCAGTATCAATATACCAATGGTGAATATGGTTTCCACTGGTGGTGCGCCCAAGGCGGCTGTACCGGTGTAAATCAATGATGCGATGAGCATTGCTAAATTATCAAAGAAATTTTGTACAGCAACCGTGCCGCCTGCTCCGACACTTTTATGTCCTATATCTTGTAAGACAGCATTGATCGGCACGATAAACATACCACCAGCAACACCGATCAAAAACAAACTCCCGCGCGTCAGCCATAAACTATCCATGAGGCTTAGTACGATAACGAATACGCCCATGGAGTAAGCCGCAAAGCGTGCTCGACGTAGATCTTCTAGATGAAATAATTTTGCCGCCAAGGCCGAACCTATAATTATGCCTATGGCAATAAAGGCTGTCAGTTCGGCGATCTTATCGGTTTCCTTTATGGCTAAGACTATCGGTGCCCAAGCGACTAAAGCAACACGTAACACCGCTGCCGAAGCCCAAAATAAAGCCGCGCCTATTAGCGCAAAACGGGCGCGGCGATTGGCCCATAAGCTGATAATCATATTTTTAAATCGCTGAATATAGTGCGCTTGCAAGGTATTGACGGCGCTTAGATTTTTCATAGTGATCGCAATCAATGCCGATACCGCATATAAAGCAATGACAAAGCCTAATGCCAAGTTAATAGACTGATTGGCAATTTTAGCGCCGACGATGGTGCCTAATAAAATGGCGATAATGGTGGCACCTTCTATCCAACCGTTGGCCTTTACCAATTCTTCATCAGGCATTATCTCTGGAATGACACCGTATTTAGCCGGGCCGTACATGGCTGCGCCAATTCCGACAACGGCATAGGCGACTAAAGGTTCCACCGATATGATCATTAACACCGCGCCCGCTAGTTTTACGATATTAGCGATGATCATAACTTTGTGTTTGGCATGCGCATCAGCAAACGCACCAACCCAGGGTGCTAATATGACGAAGGCAATAAGAAAACTCGCTTGTAGTGCGGGTACATACCAAGACTGAGCATCGGCATTGAGGAATACCCAGGTTATCGCCGTAAACAATATGGCATTATCCGCAAACGCAGTGAGAAACTGCGCGACAAGCAGTTTGTTGAAATTTGTCATACTAGCCTAGGCTTTCTTCGACGACTTTTTTCACACCAGCGAAATCCACCTTGCCGGTGCCTAGCAATGGAATTTCTTTAACCACTATTACTTCACGCGGAATACTGAGCTCGGCAATACCGTTTTCTTTGGCATAGCTTTGTAAGCTACTACGGTCAGCATCGGTTTGAGTGGTGAGCAAAGCAAGTTTTTCACCTTTTTTCTCATCGAATACGGCGACCACAGCGTGCATGGCGTCAGGCCATAGCTCGTATGCATTTTCTTCGACGGCGGCCAGCGATACCATTTCACCACCAATCTTGGCAAAACGTTTGGCGCGACCGAGAATGTGCAAGAAGCCTTCGTCATCGATATTGACGATATCGCCGGTATCGTGCCAACCATCGCCATATAAGGTTTTAGGTGGCACTAATACTGCTGGACTATCATGCAGATAGTATCCCAACATGACGTTGGGGCCTTTAACATGTAAGCGACCCCCTTCTGTTACTCCTTCCACTTCTTCTAACTGGTATTCGATACTTGGAAATAAACGACCGACACTGCCTTCTTTACAAGCAATCGGTGTATTGACACATAACACCGGACTCGTTTCGGTTACACCGTAGCCTTCTAATATCCTGACACCAAAACGATGCATCCATATCTCTCTTGTTTCATCGCGTAGTTTTTCTGCACCGGCTATGACGTAGCGCATATTATAAAAGTCATAAGGATGGGCATGCTTGGCGTAGCCACTTAAGAAGGTGTTGGTACCAAAAAAGACGGTGGCTTTGGTGTTATACACCACATCTGGAATAATTTTGTAGTGCAGCGGTGATGGATATAAAAAGGTTTTCATTCCCGAAAGTAATGGCAAAAAGGTTCCGGCTGTTAAGCCAAAAGAATGAAACATCGGCAATGCATTCAAAACAATATCACCCGGCCCAAAATCTATACGGGTTGATATCTGTGCGGCGTTAGCAGTGATGTTTTTATGCGATAAGACTACGCCTTTTGGGGTACCTTCTGAGCCTGAGGTAAATAAAATTACTGCCGGGTCATCTGGCGGTATTTCGCCAGCGGTTTCTTTATAACTTGCTAATGGTCTCAGCGATTGCCATAAACCTTTCAACTTTTCTTTTATGCCAATTTTTCCAGCTTGGTCTTCGAGATAATGTAGGGCTACGTGCTTTTCTAGTTCTTCTACTAAAGGCCCCAGGTTTGCGGCTTCTACAAACTGGCGCGAAGTAATCACCGTTTTTAACGCCGCAGTTTCGCAGGCAGAAATAACACCGCTAACCCCTGCGCTAAAATTAAGCATGGCCGGTATGCGACCATAGGCATGCAAGGCTAAGACGCTAACAATATTGGCATTGGCATTGGGCAGAAGCACCCCGACAGCCTCACGCTCTCGTGTTAAGCCGCTTAAGGCCTCACCCAAAATAAAGCTACGCATAATCAACGAGCGGTAACTCAATGGTTGGCGTTTCATGTCCTCTATTACTACACGACTCCAACCATGCGTGCCGGCTGCATCGATCACGGCATGCATTAGAGTTTTTTGGTAGTTCGACGTCTCAAACATCATATCGGTCATAACACGATATAAGGCGTTAGCGCCGTATGAGCGCTTTTGTGATCGACTGATATTTTCTGGTGCTTTGATGATTACCGGGGGACAGATAGTCAGCGTAATTTTTGGAAACAATCGCTGGCGAAATTTACCCTTCATATAGGAAAAATTTGAATACTGTGCGCCATCAATACGCAATGGCAGAATCTTCGCCCCCGAACGCTCGGCGACCATGCCTGGGCCAGGATAGATTTTCATTAAGGCGCCGGTTACTGAAATACGGCCTTCAGGAAAAATCACGACCTTACTATCTTCTTGTAGCTTGCGCACGAGGGCTTTTATCGATAGCGGGTTGTCACCATCCATAGGAAAGATATCAACCAACTTAAGTACCAGGCTAAATTTTTTTGCCCATTGCGGGTCGATGGCAAAACTCACTCGATCAGGTAAGAATACGGCTAGCAGTAAGCCATCTAATAAAGAAACATGGTTGGCGACGATTAATACCCTATCGCCAGCAGCGTGATAATTTTCGGTCCCTTTTACTTCAACGCGATAAAACAGTCGCAGCAACCACTGCAAAGATATTTTTAACCATTGCATAACGCTTCCCTCAAGTCCTTCATTTGATCCGTGCCACAGGCTGCATAGTATCGAACACGAAGCCTGAAAGGTATGTATGAATTAATGTTCTTGCTAAAAATTGCGCATCGTAGTGTGTGTGTCGTTTTAAGCGGCTTGTGGTGTAGATAACGCCAATGCCATGCACAGCGCCCCACAGCGCCCGCGCAGCAATCGAAACCTCCTTTGCATTACGTAACGGTGCTATGCGCAGCAACTGGCTTTCTACTAAGACAAATATTTCTTCTACCAAATTGTCCAGCGGTTTGTGTTGGGTATTACTATCAACACCCTGTGACAGTAGCTGCCAACGTCCAGGATAATGCTCAGCTAGGGATAAATAGCTTTTTGCAATAACTAGTAACGCGGTTTGCGGGTCGACTTCGTCCTTAATGTTGAATTGCATATCGGAGTAAAGCCTTCCTAACAATTCGGTATTGACCTGGGCTATCAAGTCATCGAGATTTTCAAAAACCAAATACAAGGTTCCGACGGTATAGCCCATACCCAGAGCCACTGCTCGAGCAGAGACTTTCGCTTTAGGGTCTGCGTCGACAATAGCCAGCACTGACTCTATTGCAAGGTCTCTAAGCTGCTCTCGGCTGTGGTCACTACGTCTTGCCATAACTAATAGGATAACTAAACATTGTTTAATTAAAATAAAATATATTGAACATTGTTTAATTTGTCAATATTTTTTAATAGCTAGATTAATTTCAGGCAATAAAAAAGCCGGACAGGAAACCCTGTCCGGCTTATTTTCAACGATAAAGCCGTTTTATAGACCGAGAATAAAGTCTACTAAGACTTCAATATTCTCATCGCTTACGCGTGGTGAATAAGGTGGCATACCAGCGGTAATACCTTG
>CAYUVE010000173.1:0-4641 GCA_964447985.1 uncultured Thiotrichales bacterium | reverse complement strand
CTACATAGTGGCTGTCGGCATATTGAATGGTTGGACCAATACTAAAGCCAGACTGATTGTGGAAAATAAACTCGGCGTTAGCAAAATTACGTGGGATACTTGGAATATCGTTATCGCCGAAGAAGTCGTCATCGTCAAAGGTGAAGTCGTTGTAAGTATACGCTGCAGCGACATTCAGCCATGGGGTAACAGCGCCATTTATGCCAAACTCTACGCCTTTGTGTACTGTATCGTCAGCATTTGAGGTAATGGTGTCGCCGTCTTGCAGCGGATTTTCTACAGTAAGAATTTCATCTTGAATATCGGCGTAATACAAAGCAAGCTCGTAATTGATGCCTCGTAAATTTCCACGTGTTCCCACTTCAAAAGTTGTGGCAACCTGTTCATCAAGAATGCCTTCTGTAGTGTTATCCAAATCTACCGCAAATGCACTTGACGTTGGTGCCTCAAAACTACGGCTCACGTTAGTGAAATACTGGGTTTTTTCGGTTGGTGACCAAATCAAACCTAAGCGTGGACTCAAGCCAGAATAGTCTTCTGCGCGTTCACCGAATTCGTTACTGCGTAAATCAGTCTCGTTAGACTCGCGCCGAGTAAAGATGGCCTGAGTACCTGCGATAAAATCTAGATTATCGTTAACGGCGATAGTGTCTTGGATAAATAATTCCAAACCATAAGAGCGGGATTCACCTTCTTCGGTAATTGGGCCCTGATTGAATGGAACTCCTGGTGCTAGACCAAAATTGCTAGAGCGTCGGTCATTAGACTCGCCCCAGCTGGCTAGTGCGCCGTAAACTAACTCGTGACGATTGCCAATTGGTTGTTGAACGCGCGCGCTAAATGTGGTGTCGTTCTGGTCAGCCAGTAGCAAAGCGAAGCGCAATGGGTGAAAAAAGTCGAGATGCTGGAAGCTCGCACCAAAATCTGCCTGTCCGCCATTAGCTAAAGGTACGCTATGCTGGGCAGAAATACGGTATAAGTCAAAGTCACGTTGTGAATTAACAAGTTCGGATCCAGGATTAGCTTGTGAAGGATCTGTCTGTAGTTGCTCTAGCGTTAAAGAGCCAGGCAGTTCAAGGTTGTTATCTTGTATGTTTAAATGGATACGAGTTTCGCTGCCTGAATCCCACTGATAACCAACATTGCCGTAAAAACGTATAGTCTCTTGCTTGGCATTATCACGAAAACCATCTTGCGCAATGCCGGTTAGTGAACCGTATACATCCCAATGGTCGTCGATGATTTTACTATTGGTAACTTGGAAGCGACGATATGCATCGCTGCCGATTTCTAGGCGCTGTATGTCTCCGTCAACTGTACGAGCATTAGGTGAGATGATATTGATTGCGCCACCTAACACCGCAGCACCATATTCTAAAGCGTTGGCGCCACGATAAACTTCTAGGTGTTGTGCTACTAAGGGTTCAAGTAACTGCGGGCGAAAGTTACCATCAGCTTCATTCAATGGTAAGCCGTCGCGTAAAAGGCGTATTCCACGTGTGTTGAACGATAAAGAAATACCTGAGCCACGAACTTGCAAGCGCGTTTCATCAGAACCAAAACGACTTTGTGCATAGACACCGGGTGTTAATCTCAAAGCATCGGCGATATCGCGGACAGCTCCACCGCGGAATTGGTCTGGATCGACCACAGTTGTGCCACCTGGCACGGCTTCAAGCTTTTCTATGGCGGATTCGATAGATGGTGTGGTTAAGCTTTCTTCAGTAGCATCGCCTTCAACCTTGATTTTTGAAAGCTCGATTTCATCACTATCAGCAAGGACCGGCATAGATACCAGTGCTGCACTTACCAATATAGCGAGTTTATTTCTATTCATAGAAGCCTCACAAAAGAGTAGTAAAAATTTGGTGAGGCGATTATGAGGAATAAGCTGCTTGATGAGAATGCGACAAATTGTCGCACCCTGCTGCGCGGTAGTGTCGTATTTACTATGATGAAATCACTCAAAATTTATCGTTAATTTGCCTGAGTTAAAGCCAATGAAACTATTACTCTCTGTTGCCATACTGCTGTTAGTTTCAGCAGGAGCTCATGCCAATACTGGGCATCAGCATAGTCATGGCGATTCTGCGAAGCCTGCTAACAGCCTAGCGCTACGTTGTGAAGCGCCATTCGCTTTGCCAACAGCTGAGTGTGCCGTGGCTCCTATGCCAATATTTGGTCCAGATGGAAGGCTATGGTTAAGCTATGTCAGTCATGGTCACGTATACCTCAGTCACTCGGATGATTTAGGTGATACTTTTTCTCCACCAATGTTGGTAAACCTTGTGCCGGAAAAAATCTATGCTGACAAAGAAAATCGTCCTAAATTGGCGTTTGGCCATGATGGTGAGCTATTTGTCTCGTGGACGAGAAAGCGTAAGGCTAAATATAGCGGTGAAATTCGTTTTAGCCGCTCCCTAGATGGTGGGCGATCTTTTGATGCAACGCGCAGTTTGATTGATGAGGGCGCGCTGAGCAGCCATCGCTTTGATAGCATGGCCATTGATGATGAAGGCCGTTTATATGTGGCTTGGATAGATAAGCGTGATAAAGCCGCTGCCCAATCTAAAGGCGAAGATTATGCTGGTGGTTCTGTGTACTACTCAGTGTCTGAAGCTGGCGGTGCCACGTTTTCTCAGAATAAAAAAATTATTGATAATAGTTGTGAATGTTGTCGGCTTAAAGCGCAGTCTGATGATCAAGGTCGTATCCATGTGTTGTGGCGTAATATCTACCCCGGCTCGATTCGGGATAACGCGATGGCGGTTTTAGATAATGGCGACATGATTAAATCAGCTACTCGAGTCACTAATGAAAATTGGAAAATGGTAGCATTCACTCACAATGGCACAGATATCGCCTTGGATGCACAAAGCCGTTTGCATGCAGTCTGGTTTAATGGTGGAGGTAAACGCCCGGGTTTAGCTTATGGTCGTTTTGATTCTGCTAATAATGTTCTTGAGCATGATATATCTATCGATGGTTCACCGGCTGCCAGTCACCCAAGGGTTTATTCTAAAGGTGATAAGGTGTATTTAGTCTGGAAGCGATTAGTTGGCGATGAAACAGAAATTAGATTGATTGAATCGAGTGATGCTGGCGCAACCTGGTCAGAGCATAAAGTTGTCGCTTCCACTTTGGGCGAATCAGATCAAGCTTTTTTGCTAGGTGATGGTAAGCAAGTTTATCTTTCATGGCGAACGGATAATGAAGGTTATCGCTTGATCGCTCTCAACACTGACCGAGTGACGAAGCTTGAAGACTAAAACATTTGGTGTTGTGTTGGCACTGTTCTTATCAGTGTCGTTAGCGATGCCCACGAGTTTTGCAGCGGCTGAAATAAAAACCTTTTCGCAATCAGGTATGGAAGAGATTCTTGCCAAGCAGGCTGGGCAGCCTTTTGTCTTGGTGGTGTGGTCGATAGATTGCGAGCCATGTATGCAGGAGCTGGCCACGCTGGCCGAGCTGCGTCAAACACGACAGCTGAATGTTATCTTGGTGTCCACAGACGGTCTGGAAAACATTGGTCAAGTCGCGACAGTGCTCGCTGAATTTTCTTTATTAGATTTAGATAATTGGTTATTTGAGCAGTCCAACTCGGCAAAATTACGTTATCGAATCGATCAAGATTGGTTTGGTGAGCTTCCTCGTGCCTATTTTTACCTCAATGGTGAGTCGCGCCTTGCCCATAGCGGCGCTTTGACTAGGCAACAATTAAACCGCTGGCTAGACAAAACTGTATTGCATAAGAATTAGTCGTTAAACTAACCCAATGCCCGCACTATTTCGATATTCACTTTCGATTAGCTTGGCACTGGTGGTAAGTGCTGTCTTATTGCTCGCAATGAGTAAATTGATTGTCACTGAAAAAGGTATTGCCGATCGGATTGAAGAATTGTTTACGATCGAATTCGTTCAACTAGAGCGTAATGAACAAGATGAAACAAAACAGCGTATTAAACCTGTCGAGCGACCTGAACAAACAGAATCTTTGCCTCCGCTTGATTCATTGAGTTTTGAAGCGGAGCAGATTAAGCCGCAAGTCAATCGTCTTTCTGTTGATGAAGGTGTTAGCACTAATATCGCTTTAACACCGATTGCAGTGAAAGGTGTTCAGCGACAGTTAGGTGAAGTTGATCTTAGTGCCAATGATAGAGACGCCATAGTAGTATCACGCATTCCGCCACAATACCCGCGTAGTGCTAAAAGAAGGAAAGTAGAGGGTTGGGTAAAGGTGGCTTTTTCTGTTGATGCTGAAGGCAAGGTGAGCGAAGTGGATGTTATCGATTCGCAACCTGATCGCGTATTTGATCGTGCCGCGATTACGGCGATTCGGCAATGGCGATTCAAAGCAAAAATTGAGGACGGTGTTCCTGTGGACTCTAGGTATTCACAAACTATAGAGTTTAATTTAACCAATTAAAAAAGGCCGGGTTAACCGGCCTTTTTGTTTAAGTTTTAAATTAAGATTCAGGTGCTGTTTTGAATCGTGACCAATTCTTGCCATAGTCACGGCGGTAAACGGTACCATCGTCATCAATTTGGAAAAGGTGTAACCAACGGTTTTCAACCAGTTGTCTTACTAGCTCATGGTTATTAATGACGTTGTCGATTTCCTCTTGTGGTGCTTCGATAAAT
>CAYUVE010000172.1:0-4697 GCA_964447985.1 uncultured Thiotrichales bacterium | reverse complement strand
TAGCCAAGCTACGCAGATGGTTGGCACATGGGCCGCCGATGGCGAGTGTAGAAGACGTTGATTGCGAATCGTTAGAGATAGAAGCGCCTGAAGAATTCACTACCTTTTAATGACGTAATATAAGCCATTAAATGCCAAAGTTATTTAATCGGGCGGTGTTCAGCGGAACTATTTTCCTAAAAGTTAACTAATGGTGTGTGCAGTGAGTATAAATAATGAGACTTTGGTGTGGTCAATACATCATTGATATTGCGCAGGCTAGAGTTTAAATCCACTAAATGGGAACTAGATAAGATGAAAAAATTTGTATTAATTTGCTTAGTTTTGTTCTTGAGCTTCAGTAACAATATCTTGGCGCATGATCATAGCAAGGCGGAAGCAAGTAATTCAGCTTATAGCGATGCGCTAAAAGAAACGATGCAAATTGTGGCTTCGCTTAACCATTACCCCAGTGATGCACAAAAACAAGCCCTGACGGAACATATTGCGAATATGGATAGCAGCGTCAATGGCGTGGCTTTGGCAGAGACCATGGCGGTGATTCAGCGCGTTGAGCACTATCCCAGTGACAGCGATAAAGCAAAGCTAAAAAAATTAGGGGCTATGCTTGAAGAGAATGCAGGTGATGAGAACTTACGCAGTCTCGTGGAAATTGTCGGCAATATCGCGCACAAGGTTTCTGCAGAAGATGCGGCTAAGCTCGATGCAATGCTGAGCAAGCTTTAGGATCTATACCAACGCTCACGCAGTGCTTTAAATACGCGTTCTGAATACCAGGTCTTGCCGTAGCTGCCATTGTAACGAGCAAGACCTTTCACTTTGTCACCTTTTTCTTTATCGATATAGAATTTCAGAATTGTACAACCAAAGCGCAGATTGGTTTGAATATCGAATAAATCGTCATCTGGGCGACCAATTTCATCCAGCCAAAAGGGCATGATCTGCATCAGCCCGCGAGCGCCAACGTGAGATAAGGCCCAGCGGTCAAAATTACTTTCTACTTCAATCAGAGCAAGAACTAACTCCGGCGGCAGTTCAGCCCGCGTGGCTTCCTCATGAACGGCACGTAAAAATTGCACGCGCTCTTCAGGATCTTCCCATAGTTTAAGGCCCGACCATTTTTCAGTGGTTGTTAAGCGTTTCTCAAGCCGGCTCGACATATCGAGCAGCCAGACTTCAGCCGCAAAACGATCGTCAAAGGTACTGGCGTCATTGACTGCCGTACTCAGTGCCGAGCGTAATTCCGGATCAATGTCTGTATTAACGCTAGATGCTAAACCAGAAAAGCTGAGCAGGCTTAGCATCATGAACCAAGGCGAGAGCTTTAATAAGCAAAAATAAGTGAAATGGTTGTGGCGCACGATAGTTAAGTAAGTGAACTTATTCAGTCATTTTATCGGCCGAATCAAGCCGATGTTTGATTGTCGAGACGATATTAGCCAAAGCCAGCTCTTCATTATCACTTTCGCCACGTTTACGGTATTCAACTGTACCGCTATCCAAGCCGCGTTCACCAATCACTACGCGGTGTGGAATACCGATTAATTCTGTTTCCGCAAACATCACGCCTGGGCGTTCTTTTTTATCGTAGAAAAAGACATCAATACCCGCATCGGTGAATTCTTGATAAAGCTTTACGCAGGCTTCGCGAACGCGTTGAGACTTTTGCATATTCATCGGCAAAAGCGCGAGTTGGAAAGGCGCGATCGCTGCGGGCCAAATAATGCCATTCTCATCATGGTTTTGTTCAATCGCCGCGGCGACAACACGGGTAACACCAATACCATAGCAGCCCATTAACATGGTGACTTGCTTGCCACTTTCATCAAGACAGGTAGCATTCATCGCGCTACAGTATTTATCACCTAACTGAAAAATATGCCCGACCTCAATACCACGAACAATATCTAAAGTTCCTTTACCAGTAGGGGAAGGGTCACCGGCAATGACATTACGAATATCAGCAAGTTCGGGTAGAAGTAAATCACGTTCCCAGTTGACGTTAGCCAAATGTTTGCCGTTTTCGTTGGCGCCACAAACAAAGTTTTTCATTGTGGCAACGCTATGGTCAGCGATAATCGTCGTAGCCAGTTTTACTGGGCCAATCGAACCCGCATCGCAGCCAGCAAGCTGCTTAATTTCTTCATCGGTCGCCATACGCAATGGGTTGGCAACAGCAGGCAGTTTTTCGGCCTTGATTTCATTTAGTTCGTGATCACCACGTAGTAGCAGGGCAACCACATCATCATTATCACCAGCGACTAAAAGAGTTTTGATGGTTTGCTCGGGCTTGATGTCTAGAAGGCTGCATACTTTTTCGATGGTTTTATGCTCAGGCGTATTAACCACACCCATGTCTTCAAGTGGCGCGCTGCTTTCTTCCGTCACGTTCACCGCTTCAGCACGCTCAACATTAGCAGCGTAATCATCACCATTTGATACAGCAATGGCATCTTCCCCCGAATCGGCTAAGACATGAAACTCATGTGATACCGCACCACCAATCGCACCGCTGTCCGCTGCTACAGGTCGAAAGTTAAGCCCAAAGCGTTCAAAGATGCGAGTATAAGTGTCATACATCACATCATAAGTTTCTTGCATCGACTCAGCGTTTAAATGAAACGAGTAGGCATCCTTCATAATGAATTCGCGCGAACGCATAACACCAAAGCGTGGCCGAATTTCATCACGAAACTTGGTTTGTATTTGATAAAAATTAGCTGGTAGCTGACGGTAACTGCGAATCTCATTGCGAATCAAATCGGTGATGACTTCTTCGTGAGTCGGGCCAATACAAAATTCCCGATCATGACGGTCTTGCACCCGCAATAACTCAGGGCCATACAGTTCCCAACGACCCGACTCTTGCCACAATTCGGCTGGTTGCACAGCAGGCATCAGTAACTCTTGTGCGCCAGCACGATTCATTTCCTCACGCACAATGGCTTCCACTTTTTGTAATACACGCAAACCCAAAGGCATCCAGCTATACAGACCAGAGGCCAAACGCCGAATCATGCCACTGCGCAGCATCAGCTGATGACTGATCAGCTCGGCATCGGCTGGGGTTTCTTTCAAAGTATTAAGCAAAAACTGGCTAGCGCGCATTAAAATTTCCTACAGCTAAGGTGTTGAATAATAATGAATTGTAGCGATATAAATCAGTTGGCGCTACGGGATTATTACTATGGATTGGCTAGTAAGTGAGAGGGCGGTAAGTTTGAAAAGTGGATTAAAGGGGTCAGCATCACTTTTTTCTCAAAAAGTTTGACCCCTTTAATTTCAATGCTCTAGTCTAACCGATTATTTCTGCTCTAAATAAATTGCATTCGAGATCAGTATATAGTTGTACAGTTTTGTCTGCTATTTTTGCTGCTAAGAGATAGCTTACTAGATTAGTATAAGATATGTTGCTGACATTGGGGTCGTCTGTTCTTAGTCTCATCGAGGCGCAAGTTGGAGAAGGATCATTAGTGGTTATGAATATTTCATCGTTATTTGCATTATGATTTACTATCATCCTGTTTATTTTTCCAGTAGCACCTTCTTGTTGTTGCAATGCATATGAATTAACTGAAATCAGTGATGCTACGGCTAATACAATAATTTTTTTCACTGCTATCTCCTAGGTATATAGTTATTAATCGTTGTCCAGCAGAGATGCTTCTGACATTTGATTCTATGCCTTACTATGTGAAGTTAATAGGTGTTGGGAGACATTGGTTGATTATGGAATGCTTTCCCTAACTTCAATAACAAACAGTCTATGCTAGACTCGTTGCCAGCTATCCATGCGATTTATTAGTATCTGGGCTGGGTATCAAGTAGCTTACCACCCAGCCGATATATATGGAATATGCTTCCAATTAAATCAATCAATTACGTTCTATTCAGTTTATTTTTACTGTCGTTTGGCAATATCACCTTTGCCTCCGACAAAGCCGTTGAACTCTATGATCTCGACGATCTGGATGATTTTGCCGTGAGCGTCGCGGCGGTGATGACGCCGGCGGTGGTGCAGGCGATGACGACGCAGGGTGTGCCGCCGGATATTGTCAATACAGCCAGGTCGATTGCGGATGAGAGTTTCTCTGCAGAGTCGTTACAGTCCTTAATTCGTGAAGTAATGATGGCTGAGTTGAGTGAAGACGACCTCGATAATATTCTAGTGTGGCGTAAAACGGCTTTGGGTGATCAGATCAATCTGGCTGAGAATCAGCATAAAGACCCTAACTATAGCGAAAGGCTGCGCCACTACTCGGTGAGTGATGAGCTGTATTCGGTTAGCGATGAACGTCGTTTAATGATTAGTGATTTATACGGTGATATGCAGGCTATTGAACAGTCGGTACAAATGATTATTAACGCCAACTACGCCATGGCCTTAGCAACGGCGATTGCCGAGGGCGAAGATGTGCCGGAAGACGATACTATGCGTGAGGTCTACGATAATATTGCTGCGGCACGTGATCAAATTGAAATCGGTGTGCGGGGTCGTATGTTGGTAACCGGACTGTATGCTTATCGTGAGATTTCAGATGACGACTTGAAAAAGTACGTTGACTTCAATCGTACCGATGCTGGTAGTCAATATAACAAGGTTCTATTTAAGGTCGTTGATAAATGGTTATTTGATTCAACCAAACGCTTTGGTTATTACTTTGGTAAAGCTTTGCGTGATTTGTCGGAACAGAAAG
>CAYUVE010000171.1:0-4777 GCA_964447985.1 uncultured Thiotrichales bacterium | reverse complement strand
AGAAACATACGATATTGTTCGTTATGGGGTTTAGTTTGCTGGTTTTAGTTATTGCTACAGCGACCTTAGGTATCAGCATGGCTGTATACGGTAAGCAAGTCTTTATTTGGCATATGATCTGTGCTGGCTTAACGGTGACATTGGCGTTAGCTCACGGTATCGCTGCGGTAGTCTGGTTTTTTCCGTTTTAAATCAGTTGTAAAGTACTCACTTTCACAGCGCTAAAAATAGGCTTTCTGTTACCCTGGAGCTGGAATAGAGAAGTTATTCTGGGGTGCATCGTTTTTTATGTCTAACACAATAAGCTCAACTCAAAACAATACCAGCTTATTGGGCTGGGGCCTCGTGTTGCTCTACGGCTTTTCTGGGCTAGTAGCTTTGTCCTATGAAGTGCTTTGGATGCGGATGCTTAGCTTGCAGTTTGGGGTAAGTAATTTCGGTGTCGTCATTACTGTTAGCGCTTTTATGTTTGGCTTGGGTTTGGGTAGCGTGCTGGGACGGGTGCTGTTAAAACGAATTTCACGTCCGTTATTTGTTTTTGCAGTGATAGAGATAGGTGTCGCCATTTATGCCTTGTCGTTACCCATAATGGCAGAGCTAGTTAACCAGTGGTTAATAAGTGGTAGTAGTAGTGTAAATTTGGGCTTATGGCATAGTATCGAGATTTCTGCAGCCTTAGTCTTTTTATTATTACCAGCTATGGCAATGGGTTTGGGTTTTCCTTTAATTCTCGCAGTCGTCAGACAGAGTGATGTATCTCTGTCTCATCTTTATGCAGCAAACACCTTTGGCGCCTCAATTGGCGCGCTTATTCCCATATTTTTGCTGCCACTGATTGGTTGGGCGAATAGCTTAACTATCATTGCCAGTTTGGGTGTTGCTTTGGGGGTAATATTTTTTCTTATCTCAAGGTTAAAAGACAAAAATCAATTAGGTTCTTCAAGTGAGGTTTTAGCTAGGCCGCAATGGCTAGATTTATTATGTTATGCCTTAATTGGATCTGCTGCTTTAATACTGCAAGTGACGTGGACGCGCTTGTATGGAATGGTTTTACTTAGAACGGAATATGTCCTGGCAATCATTTTAGCTGTATTTTTGGCGGGAACGGCACTAGGCAGTGCAGTGTCAAAATGGGGTAGTCGTCAGGTCTGGTTAAATATCATACCTATTGTCGCGGCATTGGCCGCATTGGTTTCTTTGCTTGGCCTGTCATTTGTGTCAGCCTGGGCACAATCAGCTGAATACAGTTCATTGTTTTCAGTACTATCTAAGCAGGCCGCAATGCTGGCGCTAGTGACAATAGTGGTGACTTTTTGCCTTGGTGCATGGCTACCCTTGCTTGTCAGAGCTTATGCTGACAGCGCTGTAGCGGGCGCCTGGTATTACGGTGTCAACGCATTAGGAGCCGGTGCAGGAGCATTGGCGGCTGGTTTTATTTTGATGCCGATGATGGGTTCTGAGTTAACCATTGTTGTTGCGACCTTAATATTGTTTTTAGCTGGAATGCGTTGGTGCACATGGCGACCAGCTTGGCTTACCTTGCCTATACTAGGGATCGTTGTTATGATAAATCCTACCTTACGTCAGGTAGATGAAGTATTGCCACAAGCGCATGCGACAAGTAAAGCAACCTTGTTTTTGCATGAGGACGCCATTGCTATGACACATGTTGTAGAGACTGAGCAAGGCCAGCGATTGCTCTTGTCTGATCTACAGAGGATGGATGCATCGACCGAGCCTTCTGCGGTGGTAGCACAACAAAACCAAGCGCGCTTACCTTTGTTACTGTATCCGGATGCGAAGTCAGCCTTATTTTTAGGCTTAGGTACAGGTATTTCAGCATCGGCTGCTTTGGATTTTGATAATGTCGAGGTGACCGCGGTTGAGTTGTCTGAAGGCGCCATTGAATCGGCTCGGCAATGGTTCACGCCGCTCAATCGAGATATCGCATCCAAAGTGAATATTATCCACGATGATGCGCGTCGCTATTTGATGCGAAGTAAAGATAACTACGATGTGATTGTTGGTGACTTATTTCATCCTGATATGGTTGGCCGTAGTAGATTGTTATCAGTGCAACAGTTTCAACGGGCTAAATCACGCTTAAATGAGGGTGGTATATTTGTCCAGTGGTTAGCACTGAATCAGTTTGATTTAGCTGCCCTCAAAATTGTATTAAACAGTTTCCAACAGACATTTTCACACTCAGCTTTATTTGTCGATGGGTTTCGATTGGCAATGGTGGGTCGTCAGGGCAAAAGCATAGATGCCAGTGAATTATTGCAGGCGGCTGGCGAAGATAAATCAATTGTTAGCAAAACTGGTGGCGAAGGAACTTGGACTTGGCTTGCACGCTATTTTGGCCCTATTCAAATCAATAGTGAGCGATTAGAAGACGAGTGGCGACCAAAAATCGAATACCATTTGCCTCGAGTACGCTATGCCGGCGAGATCGATTTGCAAGAAATTATCGAATGGTTATTAGCACAGAGACCTAAGCCAGATTATGCGGCGACACTGTTAGCCATAGATGCTTCAGATTATCAGCTATTCGAGCGTGCTTATTTATCGGCGGATGCGGCACTGCGTAGTTGGCATGCGCAGTTACAAGGCGATAATCAGCGCTCACAGCGATTTTTACAGTTTGCTTACCGCGGTAATCCACAAGACCAATGGGTCAGTGCGACAGTTGCAGACAATATGCTCGCTTCGATGTCGCGAGCACCGCTTAATGCCGATGCCGAGCGGGCAAGCTTACAGAGGATTCTAGATATCAAGCCAGATCATGTGCCAACGCTTGACGCCTTATTTCAGTTGGAGCAGCAGTCCGGTAATGCTGAGTTAGCGCAACAATATTTGGATAAGCTGCATAAAATTAGCCCTTTGTATAAGCCAACTCACCGATTCAATAATATTATGCAGGAAGAAGTGAATCAGCTATGAGTCAGTCATCATCTTTATCGCAAATTCCGGTTATTACCGTAAATAGTAATAGCCCTGGTCAAAAACTACACCGGCGACGGCGTCAATTACAAGCCGTTACGGTGTTGATTGCTATTTTAATACCTTTGTTGGGTCTATTTAGAATTGACGTTATCAATGGTGCTTTCGTCGTGCTTGATCGACAGATCGATTTTGGTGATTTTTTTATCATCATTGGTTTTTGGCTGATGATCTCTAGCGCCTTAATCATTACGTATTCAGCGCTTGGCACTGCATTTTGTGGTTGGTCTTGTCCACAAAATACATTATCTGAGTGGGCAAACTATTGGCATCGGCGCTTACTAGGAAAACGTTCAGATATGACGCTGGATGGGTCGCCAATGCAGGTATCATCAGGTAAGAATAAACTCGTTAATTGGTTAACATTAGGTGCGATCTTGATGGGTTTTTCTATGATTGTTGCCATAGTGCCCATGCTTTATTTTTATCCGCTAGATATATTGTGGAACTTCTTAACTTTCCGTGCTGATGAACGTTTATCTGGGTCAGAGTATTACATCTACTTCATATGCGTATTATTGATCTTTATTGACGTGGCATTTATGCGGCATTTTTTCTGCCGTTTTGTTTGTGTTTATAAAGTCTGGCAGCATTCATTTAAGACCAAAGAGACATTGCATATTGTTCATGATAAATCGGCAGAGGATGAGTGCGCCAAATGTAATTTTTGTCAGACCTCGTGCTTTGTTGATATCGACCCTAGACAAACACAGACTTACGATGCGTGTGTGAATTGTGGTGAGTGTATTACTGCTTGTGAAAGTATTCGTGGTTCAAGAAAAACAGGTGCTAGCTTGCTGAGTTTTGAGATGGGGCAGGTTGAGGCAAACAATAACCAACCGCGTAATGCGATGATGAATCTACGTTCCCGGCTATTTTGGATAGTGCCGCTTGTTGCGCTGGGCGCAGGTATGTTTGCCTGGGGAATGGTTCACTATGAGCCGTATCGCTTCTCGGTCTAT
Organism: uncultured Thiotrichales bacterium; assembly: GCA_964447985.1. Taxonomy (GTDB): domain Bacteria; phylum Pseudomonadota; class Gammaproteobacteria. The sequence goes on along the minus strand of CAYUVE010000171.1, from coordinate 812 downwards.
CATTCTGACACTGCCCAGGGGAGAGAAATCAATGAATACCGGATTTCACTGGCTCACAAGTTCTATAAACCTGCTGAGGTATCGGTAGAAATAGATGGCTTGCCGGCAGGTAGCTATGACCTGAGATCAGATGTCATACAATTCACCACGGCACAGCGACAAGATGTAAAATTTACGATTAATAATGATCTCGAACCAGGTTTGTACCCGTTTCTGGTGAGAGTTAAATCTAATGATGGTTGGCAGGATAGTTTTCGTGTCCACCATGTGGCGGTGAAAGACAATGGCTGACAAACATGATGAGATAAAACCCGACGCTGAGACATCAGCTGAGCAAGTAGCGATGAAGTCTACCCAGTCTGAATGGGGTAAAGAAGCCGATGATTTCTACGGTTATAGCTCAGAAGAAGAGCGTTTGGCTAAGCGCGGCTTAGAAGATTGGGAAATGGTCGACAAAATTCCGGAGTCGCAGAAAGCTATTCCAAAATGGTTTATGTCAGTGATCGTCGCGACCTTATTATTTGCTGTCGCCTTGAGTTTCCCGTTCTGGGGAGACAGAGAGGGATTTGAGCGAGAATGGTTTAATTGGGGTTTCTTCTTGGCACTGATTTATATCGCGATTTGTGGTGGTTTTATTTACTTTATGGTTTATCTTTATGGCTCTAAAGCAGGTGGTCGTTTAGATAGTGATAAAGAAGCCGAGAAAAAAGACGATGCAGAGGGCCCAGCTCAATAAGTTTGTTATCATTCTATCGGGGGTTTTCTTATCGGCTTGCGGTAGCGAAGTTGACATCAGTTCTCAGGCTTTATCG
>CAYUVE010000170.1:0-4782 GCA_964447985.1 uncultured Thiotrichales bacterium | reverse complement strand
TTAACTTCGCCTAATATGCGCACACCTAGGCCAGGGCCTGGAAACGGGTGTCGGTAAACCATTTCCGCAGGCAAACCAAGCTCTACACCAATTTTTCTCACTTCGTCTTTAAATAACTCGCGCAAGGGCTCAAGCAACTGTAGCTTCATGCGCTCGGGTAGCCCACCTACATTGTGGTGCGACTTGATAACATGCGCCTTACCCGTGCGAGACCCGGCCGACTCGATAACATCGGGATAGATCGTTCCCTGCGCTAACCAATTCACATCGGTGAGCTTTTCCGCTTCGGCATCAAATACATCGATAAACAAACCGCCAATGATCTTGCGTTTTGCTTCGGGATCGCTTTCACCTGTCAATGCATCATAAAATTTCTGCTCGGCATTGACTCGAATCACGTGAATACCCATGTGCTCAGCCATCGTTGCCATGACCTGATCACCTTCACCAAGACGCAACAAACCAGTATCAACAAATACGCAGGTCAACTGATCGCCGATAGCTTTGTGCAATAAGGCTGCAACTACTGACGAATCAACGCCACCAGATAGACCTAGCAATACCTTGTCACTACCTACTTGCGTACGAATACTTTCTATACTTTCGTCAATAATATTGGCAGGCGTCCAGTTTGCGGGACAAGCACATAGCTCATGGACGAAACGAGACAATATTCGCTGGCCTTGTTTAGTGTGGACAACCTCTGGGTGAAATTGCATGCCGTAAAATTGCCGAGACTCATCGGCAATTACCGCAAACGGGGCATGTTCACTATGCGCGATAACGGAAAAACCTTCAGGAATGGCGCTAACACGGTCACCATGACTCATCCATACATCTAGCACGGCTTTACCGTCTGCGTTAATCCGGTCTTCGATATCGTCTAACAAACCGCATTTGGAGCTCACAATGACTTCGGCATAACCAAACTCACGCTCACTTGATGACTCAACGGCACCGCCTAGCTGATCTGACAGGGTCTGCATGCCGTAGCAAATACCCAGCACGGGCACTTCAAGCTCAAACACTACTTGCGGTGCAACAACGCCTTGGCTGTCTACAACAGATTCTGGCCCGCCGGAAAGAATAATACCGTTCGGCTTAAAATCAGAAATTTCTGCCTCAGTGACATCATAGGGGTAGATTTCACAATAAACGCCCGACTCACGAATACGACGCGCAATCAATTGCGTGTACTGCGAACCAAAATCAAGAATTAATATTTTATGGGCATGTGCCTGATTGGCACTAGCATCAAGTTCGGTATTCAAAGGATTAACGGTTATCTACGCGATAGTTAGGCGCTTCGCGAGTAATAGTGACATCATGCACATGGCTTTCTTGCATGCCAGCACCTGTGACCCGCACAAACTCTGGCTTGGTGCGCATCGCATCAATATCCTCGCAGCCGGTATACCCCATGCTGGCCCGCAGACCACCCATCAATTGATGAATAATAGCGACAGCTGTGCCTTTATAAGGCACTCGCCCTTCAATTCCTTCTGGCACCAACTTTTCAACCGCCGAGGTTTCCTGAAAATAACGGTCGCCCGAGCCTTGTTGCATGGCGCCAATCGAACCCATGCCGCGGTAAGACTTATAAGAACGTCCTTGATACAGTTCTACTTCGCCAGGCGACTCTTCTGTTCCGGCGAACATACTACCAATCATCACAGAGTGCGCACCGGCCACAACACACTTGGCCAGATCACCAGAATAACGAATCCCACCATCGGCGATTAGTGGAACATCAGTGCCTTTTAAACCTTCTGCGACATTAGCAATGGCCGTAATCTGTGGCACACCGACACCCGTCACTATCCGCGTAGTGCATATCGAACCCGGGCCAATACCTACCTTCACCGCATCAGCACCCGCATCGGCTAAAGCTTTAGCAGCAGCCGCTGTGGCAATATTGCCACCAATGACTTGAACTTTCGGATATTGCTGTTTAATCCAGCTAACTCTATCTAGAACACCTTGTGAGTGACCATGAGCGGTATCCACAGCGATGACATCTACACCTGCGGCAACCAAAGCTGCCACACGTTCTTCACAATCTCCACCAGTGCCAACAGCAGCACCAACACGCAGACGACCATATTGATCTTTACAAGCATGGGGAAAGTCCGTGGCTTTTTGAATATCCTTTACCGTGATCATGCCGCGCAATTCAAAATTGTCATTCACCACCAACACCTTTTCTATACGATGCTGATGCAAAAGGCTCATCACTTCTTCTCGTGGCGCACCTTCACGCACTGTTACCAAGCGCTCTTTCGGCGTCATCACACTCGATACGGGCGATTCAAACCGAGTTTCAAAACGTAAATCACGATGCGTAACAATACCGACAAGATCAGCCCCATCGACAACCGGTACGCCTGAAATTTTATGCTGTTGAGTGAGACGCAGCACTTCGTCAATAGTCGTGCTCGGCGTCACCGTGAACGGGTCTTTAATAACACCGCTCTCGAATTTTTTGACTATCGCAACCTGGTCTTGCTGTTCTTCAATACTGAGGTTCTTGTGGATCATGCCCACACCGCCCTCTTGCGCCAAACAAATGGCTAGCCGCGCTTCGGTAACCGTATCCATCGCAGCGGAAAGCAAGGGGATATTCAAGCTGATATCGCGAGTCAGCCGCGACTGCAACTGAGTTTCCCTAGGCAACACGGTCGAGTGCGCCGGCAACAGCAGAATGTCGTCAAATGTGAGGGCTTCTTGGACGATGCGCATGCGTTCACCAGAATAGTAAACGCTTCATTATATCAAGGACTTGCATATCCGGTAAACTAAAAATACCCACTCAAATCTCAGGCATAAGCAATCAGCGAATGAGTTATGATTGGGCTATGCAAGAATTCCCCTACCAAAACGATTACGATGAATTTCGTGGCGAAGACGAGGTATATAGTGTTTCAAAGCTCAATGGCGAAGCCAAATACCTGCTTGAATCTAATTTTCCGTCAATTTGGGTAGAAGGTGAGATATCTAATCTAGCCCGACCTTCGTCTGGACATATCTATTTCTCACTCAAGGATGATAGCGCCCAAGTACGCTGCGCCATGTTTCGGGGCAGCAATCGTCTACTCCCATTTACGCCAGATCATGGCATGCAGGTTAAGGTTCGAGCCAAGGTTAGCCTTTATCCAGGCCGTGGTGATTTTCAGCTTATCGTTGATCGCATGGAAGAGGCCGGGGCCGGGTTGCTGCAACAAGCTTACGAAAGGCTAAAACAGAAATTACACGCCGAAGGCTTATTTGAGCCAAAGCACAAACAAGAATGGCCTGAAATACCAAAACTAATCGGCATAATCACCTCACCTACCGGCGCCGCCATCCGCGACATACTTAGCGTATTAAAGCGCCGCTACCCTATGGCACCTGTCATTATCTATCCCGTGGCAGTGCAAGGTGAAAACGCTGGCAAACAAATCGCCGACGCCCTAAAGCTCGCCGATCAGCGTAATGAATGTGACGTGCTTATTATTAGCCGTGGCGGTGGCTCGCTAGAAGACTTGTGGGCGTTTAATGAAGAATTGGTCGCACGCGCTATTTTTGATTGCAGTATCCCCCTAATCAGCGGGGTGGGTCATGAAGTCGATTTCACTATCGCAGATTTTGTTGCTGATCATCGCGCACCGACTCCCTCTGCTGCAGCTGAGCTTATTACCCCTGATCAGGGCGCATTGCTACAACAACTTACACTGTCAGAGCAAAGCCTTCACGATGAAATAAAAACTTTACTTGAGCAACGACAACAACAAATCGATTGGCTAGAGGGTCGCTTAGCCCAACGCCATCCAGGGCAATGGCTGGCGCTACAACAACAGCGACTAAGCGAACTAAAGCAGAGGATGATCAACTCTCAGAAAAATAGCTCACGCTACCTCACAGAACGCGTAGCTTCTTTAAGCAAACGAGTACAACAACAGAATCCACAGCATCGAATAGACAACATAAGTAAACAACTTGGTTCATTCTACAATCGCTTAGAACTTGCTAGCAGCCAGCAACTTAAAGCAGCCAAGGTTCGCCTACAACATGTAAGCCATACTCTCGATACAGTCAGCCCACTCGCCACACTGAGTCGTGGCTACGCTATCGTAACGAGCAAAGACTCTAATAAAGTTATAAGCGATGCAAGCACTGCAAATGAAGGCACTGAAGTAGAAGCCAAACTGAATAAAGGCACCCTACACTGCCGGGTTATTAAATCTACCTAATCAGATTTGTAGATATTTTCAATGGTTAGGATAATTTTTAGGCATAGACCAAAAATTGATATCTTCATGCACCAGAGGCCGGCTTGGTTCTCCTGGCTTATGACGATCACGAATTAGCGAGACGATATCCGAGAGTACACCTGGATGCTGTCGATAATAACTGTGCGCGTAGCTTGTCGGCACATCGTCTACATGCACAAAGTTAACATTCTTTATTTGTTTAAAAATTTCTGATACCGCGCCGCCAAGACCATCTTTTGTCAAACGCCCAAAACGTAAGCCTGATGAAAACCGCTGCGCCAAACCCAGCACCCCATCTTCTTCATTTGTGTAGATAGTGACTTGCCCAAAAGCAGGGCCAAATTGTTCTGCAATAAGTCTTTGCTTGACGATCCCAAAATCAAGGTCTGGTGCTGCAAGAATTAGGTTTTCAATTTTTAATATTTCGATCGGATCTTTCTGTGCTGCCCTTGTTTCGATAACAAGCTCTCTAAGCGCAGTTGTGGTGATATCTGTTCCACGACTATGCGCCATAATATGGATACGCTTTACG
>CAYUVE010000169.1:0-4885 GCA_964447985.1 uncultured Thiotrichales bacterium | reverse complement strand
ACACGACGCTCTTCCGATCGATCGGAAGAGCGTCGTGTAGGGAAAGAGTGTATTCAATATATTGTTGATGGTCATGTTATTGAGCATGCCACAGTCGCTGATCCGCTAGCTTGGTTGCAGTCATTTCAAGCTAAATTTCGCGTACCAGAACTCAGTTATCTACCGCGCTTTAATGGTGGCTTGGTCGGTTATTTTGGATATGACACCGTTCGTTATATCGAAAAGAAATTAGCTGATAAAGAACATAACGATACCTTGATGTGTCCAGACATTCTACTGATGGTATCTGACGAAGTCGTCGTGTTTGATAATTTGGCAGGTAAGGCTTATATCGTTGTCTATGCAGATGTAAATAAAGACAATGCCTGGCAAAACGCGCAAACACGATTACAAGCGCTAAGTCAGAAAATGGCCAAGCCTTTGTCGTATCAAGCGCCAGAACAAACTTCGGTTGACGTGCGTGAAGAAGACTTTGTCTCGGGTTTTAGCCAAGAAGGCTTCGAAGCAGCAGTAGACAAGGCCAAACGCTATATTGTCGATGGCGATATTATGCAGGTCGTTTTGTCGCAGCGTTTGTCGATAGAGTTTGAAAGTGAGCCGATTCAGCTTTATCGCGCTCTACGTAGCTTAAATCCTTCGCCGTATATGTATTTTCTCAATATGGATGAATTCCATATTGTCGGTTCGTCACCAGAGATATTGGCACGTTATGAAAATGGTGACGTCACCGTAAGACCGATAGCAGGAACCCGGCGTCGTGGTAAAACCGTGGATGAAGACCTGGCCTTAGAAAAAGAACTATTAGCTGATCCGAAAGAATGTGCTGAGCATTTAATGCTGATTGATTTAGGTCGGAATGATGTCGGCCGCGTTGCCGAGACAGGTAGCGTCGAACTAACGGAAAATATGCTTATCGAGCGTTATTCGCATGTCATGCACATCGTCTCCAATGTAGTGGGTAAGCTAAAGCCAGATTTGAACGCTTATGATGTATTGCGAGCAACCTTTCCTGCCGGTACTGTCAGTGGTGCGCCTAAGGTGCGTGCCATGGAAATCATTGATGAGTTAGAGCCAGTCAAACGTGGTGTCTATGCTGGCGCGGTAGGTTACATTGGTTGGAATGGTAATATGGATACGGCTATTGCCATTCGTACCGCAATTATCAAAAATGACATTCTGCATATTCAAGCTGGTGCGGGAATTGTCGCCGACAGTATTCCGAGTAGAGAGTGGCAGGAAACCATGAATAAAGGCCGCGCTATTTTCCGCGCGGTTGCTTTGGCTAAAGCTGGGCTAAATAGTTCAAGTGTGTAGAGTGCAGTAGGTTCGTAAGTGCTATGTTATTAATGATCGACAACTATGATTCCTTTACCTACAACCTGGTGCAATATCTAGGCGAGTTAGGTGAAGAGGTACATGTCTGCCGCAATGATATGGTCGATGTTGATGAGCTGAAAGCACTAGAGCCTGAGCGTATCGTTGTATCCCCCGGTCCGTGTGCGCCAAACCAAGCGGGGGTGTCACTTGAAACCATTAAACGTTTTGCAGGCCAGGTGCCGATACTGGGTGTTTGCTTGGGTCATCAAAGTATTGGCCAGGTTTACGGTGGTAAAGTGATTCATGCCAAGCAGATTATGCATGGTAAGACGTCGATGATTCACCATAACGACAAAGGCGTTTTTGCTGGTTTGACTAATCCGTTTGAAGCGACGCGTTACCATTCGCTAGTCGTTGAAGCAGACAGTCTGCCGGATTGCCTAGAGATTACCGCCTGGACTGAAGACGAGAATGGCGAGCTAGACGAGATCATGGGCCTAAGACATAAAACTGATGCCGTAGAAGGTGTGCAGTTTCACCCGGAATCTATACTTAGCCAACACGGTCATGATTTACTGCGTAATTTTATTGCGATGAGCTAAACAAACTTGTATTGGTAAGACATGGATATAAAAACCGCAATTCGAGCTGTTACTGAGCGCCAGGATCTTTCCGTTGGAGACATGACAAGCGTCATGCAAGCCATTATGAGCGGCGAAGCAACCCCCGCCCAAGTGGGTGGCTTTCTCGTTGGTTTGAGAATGAAGGGCGAGACTGTCAGTGAGATTACCGCGGCAGCGGGTGTTATGCGTCAGTTAGCGACTAAGATTCAAATTGACAAGCCTTATTTGGTTGATACTTGTGGTACAGGTGGTGACGGTGCCAGTACATTTAATATTTCTACCGCCGTGACATTTGTCGTCGCCGCAGCGGGCGGTAGCGTAGCCAAGCATGGAAATCGTTCGGTATCAAGTTCAAGTGGTAGTGCTGATTTGCTTGAAGCCGCAGGTGTTAATCTCTCGTTAAGCCCTCAACAAGTTAAAACGTGTATCGATGAGTTGGGTGTAGGTTTCTTGTTCGCACCGATGTACCACAGTGCTATGAAGCATGCGATTGGTCCGCGTAAAGAGATGGCAGTGAGAACTGTTTTTAATCTTTTGGGGCCATTAACTAATCCTGCTAGCGCACCTAATCAAGTGTTAGGTGTATTTAGTCAAGACTGGCTGCAGCCCTTGGCAGAAGTATTAAAAAATCTTGGCAGTGAGCATGTTTTGGTTGTTAATGCCGAAGATGGTCTCGATGAGATTAGCATTGGTGCTGCGACAAATATTTGCGAGTTGCATAATGGTGAGATCAAGGCGTATCAAATTACGCCAGAGCAGTTTGGCTTAAAGCAGGCCGATATTTCTGAATTGGCGGTAGACAATGCCGAACAAAGTCTTGCTGTGATCAAGAAAGTGTTTGATAACACGCCAGGGCCAGCTTTAGATATCGTACTCCTCAATGCCGGTGCAGCCATTTATGCCGCAGGTTTAAGCCAAGACTTGGCTCAAGGTGTGGAAAAAGCACGCGAGTGTATTGCTAATGGCAGTGCTAAAGCTAAGCTCTCGGCTTTGGTTGAGCTCAGCCAGAAATTGGCTGGGTAGTCGTGGCTATGTCGAACACGCCTGATATTCTTGCGCGCATTTTGGCGCGTAAAGTTGAAGAAGTGGCAGCTGCCAGTGAGCTGCGCCCTTTGTCGACTATGCATTCGGAAATAGAACAGCTGGCGCCGACACGTGGTTTTTATCAGGCAATGCGTTCAAAGGTTGAGGCAGGTCAGTCGGCGGTTATTGCTGAAATCAAAAAAGCTTCGCCAAGTAAGGGTGTGTTACGAGAAGACTTCGACCCAGTTGCAATTGCCAAGAGTTATGAGGCTTCTGGTGCAAGCTGTTTGTCGGTATTGACGGACGTTGACTTCTTTCAAGGTTCTTTAGATTATTTATCGGCCGTGCATAAAGCGGTATCGATTCCCTTGTTGCGTAAAGATTTCATGGTAGACCCTTATCAAGTTTATGAGGCTCGGTTAGCCGGTGCAGATGCCATACTATTAATTGTTGCGGCTCTAGGTGATCCGCTGATGCACGAGTTAGCCGCGACAGCAGAGAACCTCGGTTTGGATGTATTAGTCGAAGTGCATGATGCTGAAGAGCTGGATCGCGCACTACAATTGAATACACCATTAATTGGAATTAATAACCGAAATTTGCGTACCTTCGACACGTCACTTGAAGCAACGCTTGAGTTGCTTGAGCGTATCCCCAACGACAGAATGGTTGTAACGGAAAGCGGCATTCACAACGTTGAAGACGTGAAACACATGCGTGAATCAGATGTCCACGCCTTTTTGGTTGGTGAAGCCTTTATGCGGGCCGATGACCCAGGTCAGCAATTAAAACAACTCTTTTCTTAGTGTTTTAACGCGCGCCGAAGACAACGATAGTTTTGCCGTGGGCGCTGATCACACCTTGAGATTCCATGCTTTTCAGTACGCGGCCAACCATTTCGCGAGAGCAGCCAACGATTCGGCCGAGTTCCTGACGGGTAATTTTGATTTGCATGCCATCAGGATGAGTCATAGCATCGGGTTGCTTGGTGAGTTCGAGCAGAGCGCCCGCAACGCGGCCCGAGACATCCATAAAGGCTAGGCGGCCGACATTGCTGCTGGTGCGACGCAAGCGTACCGCCATTTGTGAGGCCAGCATAAACAAAATTTCTGTATCTTCTTTGGCTAGACGACGAAATTTCTCATAGCTGATCTCAGCGATTTCGCAAGCACCGCGAGCGCGTATCCAGGCAGTACGCTTGGCATCACTATCGAATAAACCCATTTCGCCGAAAAAATCACCTGCATTGAGGTAGGCGAGAACAATTTCGCGGCCATCATCGTCTTCAATCAGTACGGTAACCGAGCCTTTAACGATATAATACAGCACGTCCGGATTATCACCGGCGTGAATGATAATGTTTTTATTGTTGTAGTGTCGGCGATGGCAATGACTGAGAAAGCGCTCTATCGTCGGGTTGGATAGCTTTTGGTTAATTAATGCCATTATTACAGTTTTCTCCAGCGCTAGTCCCTGGCGCATTCTATGAGCAATTATCACTTTATCGGCTATATAACTAGCCGCTTTATTTTTACTGAACTCGGAACATCATTATGAAATGCAGGGTTAAATGGGTAGAAAATGCCATGTTTGTTGGCGAATCAGATAGCGGTCACGCGGTGGTGATTGATGGCCCTCCCGATGGCGGCGGACGTAATCTCGGCATGCGGCCAATGGAGTTGCTATTGCTTGGAGTGGGTAGCTGTAGTGCTTATGATGTTGTGCATATTCTGAAGAAATCACGACAGCCAGTGGTGGATTGTGTAGCCGAATTGAGCGCTGAGCGTGCTGATGAAGTGCCAAAGGTATTTACTAAAATTCATTTGCATTTTGTCGTATCGGGAAAAGGGCTCGGTGAAGCAGCAGTAAAACGTGCTGTGGATTTGTCGGCGGAAAAATATTGCTCTGCGTCGATCATGTTG
>CAYUVE010000168.1:4523-4960 GCA_964447985.1 uncultured Thiotrichales bacterium | reverse complement strand
TATCAATCAGTTGAGGTTTAAGCCTTTTTATCTCATGTTAATGGGACAGCAGTGGTTACAAGATTATAAGATAAATTAAACAAACACTTAGCAACACCTAACAAATAATTAGAAGTTATTAAATAATTGATACATCATCATGTAGGATATTTCCTACAAATAAAACATCCATATACCTACAAATTTTATAAAAATGTTATATTTATGGTGAAACTATCTGAGTAAAAAACAAGCAGTCACTCAACGTCTTGGTTAAATACTCTCGCCTTGTCGGAAAAATTTAAGATTTTATATGGTATTCAGGCAAGCCTTTAATAGGTCTGGGCTTCCTTCAACAGGCTTCCTTCGACAGGCTTCCTTCGACAGGCTTCCTTCGACAGGCTTCCTTCGACAGGCTCAGGAGGAACGGGCAGGGTGGGGGAGGAACGACTAGCTCC
>CAYUVE010000168.1:0-4423 GCA_964447985.1 uncultured Thiotrichales bacterium | reverse complement strand
CTTCGACTGGCTCCCTTCGACTGGCTCCCTTCGACTGGCTCCCTTCGACTGGCTCCCTTCGACTGGCTCAGGGGGAACGGTTCGCTGTGCATTAATGCTTAGTGAAAAAACTTAAAATAGATTTAGCACCCAAACCAGCGGTAACGCTGATAGCAATAAATTTAGCTTAGCCACACTCTGGCGTTTCTAAACATACGTATCCATGGGCTATCTTCTTGCCAGTCTTGTGGATGCCATGACATTTGGCCAGCGCGGAATACGCGTTCTGGATGAGGCATCATGATAGTGAAACGACCATCGTTGGTGGTTAGCCCTGTTATACCTAATGGTGAGCCATTGGGGTTGGCTGGATAGGTGGTTTTGACATCGCCTTGGTTATCGATATAACGCAGCGAGACCAATTGCTTGTCGGTGAGTTGTTGGGCTTGCTCAGTGTTTTTCCACTCGGCACGGCCTTCACCGTGAGAAACAACCACCGGCATTTTTGAACCCGCCATACCGTTCATAAAAATCGATGGTGATTCGGTAACTTCGACCATGACCAAACGTGCTTCGAATTGCTCAGAATCATTACGCTCGAAACTTGGCCAGTGTTCAGCATCGGGAATCAGTTCTCGCAAATGCGACATCATCTGACATCCGTTACACACACCTAAGGCAAAACTGTCATCTCTATGGAAGAAATCGCTAAATACGTCTTTTGCTCTGGCGTTAAATAAAATAGAGCTTGCCCAACCACGACCAGCACCTAAGACATCTCCGTATGAGAAACCACCGCAGGCGGCTAAACCCTGGAAAGGCTCTAAGGTAGTGCGACCAGAAAGGATGTCGCTCATATGTACGTCTATGGCGTTAAAACCTGCGCGATCAAATGCTGCGGCCATTTCAATATGGCCGTTAACGCCTTGCTCTCGTAATATGGCAATGCGCGGTTTGGTCTTATTAATGAATGGCGCGCTGATGTCTTCGTTAATATGAAATGTCAGACTTGCGCTTAAGCCTTTGTCTTGTGAGTTTAGAATAGAATCGTAAGCCGACTTCGCGCAGCTTGGATTATCACGTAGCGCTTGCATACGGTAGGAGGTCTCTGACCATAGGCGTTGCAAAGGAATGCGTGACTGGTTAAACAGAATTTTATCTGCTTGCTTAATCAAACAAGTGTTTTCTTCGATTACGCGACCAAGAACATGGCTGCAATCTGCTAGCGAATGTGCCGCCAATATTGCCTTGGCTTTTTCAACATCTCTAGCTCGTAACTGGATAACCGCACCAAGCTCTTCGGCAAACAAGGCCGAGACAATATCTTCGCCTAAATCATCAACGGAAACATCAACACCGAGATGACCACTAAACATCATTTCTAATAGTGTTGTGATTAAGCCACCGTCTGATCGATCGTGATAAGCCACCGCAATATTTTCTTTGTTTATGGCTTGCACTGCATTAAAACAGTTTTTCAAATCTTGTGGTTGATCCAGGTCTGGCACTTCATTACCGGCTTGACCATATACTTGCGCCAGGGCAGAACCACCCAAGCGATTCTTACCACGACCTAAATCGACAAGTAGCAATACTGTATCTTCGATATTTTGTAATTGCGGCGTTAACACTTTTCGGCAATCGCTTACTGGCGCAAAAGAGCTGACGATCAATGATAATGGCGCACTCATTACGCGCTGTGTTGATTCGTCACCTACTTCTGAATGCCAAACTGTTTTCATCGATAGAGAATCTTTACCCACCGGTATGGCCACACCTAAGGCTGGGCAAACATCCAACCCAATGGTTTTAACGGTATCGAACAAAGCCGCATCTTCGTTCTCGGTACCACAAGCCGCCATCCAATTTGCTGAAAGCTTGATATCACCAATCTTATCTATGGGCGCCGCCATGATATTGGTAATAGATTCAGCCAAGGCCATACGACCGGAAGCAGGCGCATCGATGACTGCAATAGGCGCACGCTCACCCATGGCCATGGCTTCGCCTTTTGTATCGTTAAAACCAGCGCTGCTTACCGCGCAATCGGCCACCGGTACTTGCCATGGCCCAACCATTTGATCACGTGCGACTAAACCACCGACGCTGCGGTCACCTATGGTGATTAAAAACGTTTTATCTGCAACCGATGGCAAACGTAATACTTTTTCCAGATGTTCTTGCAAACTGGCTTCAGGCAAATTCAGCGAAACAGGTTTTTCGGCACGACGCACACCGGTGCGTTGCATTTTTGGTGTATTACCAAACAATAAATCGCTGGGGATATTAACGACAAATTGATCCGAATGACTATCGTATAGTTTTAATTCTAGTTTTTCTGTCGCATTACCGATTACCGCAAACGGACAACGCTCGCGTTTACAAATTCGCTCAAAATCGGCTAACTCATTATCGGCAATAGCCAAAACATAACGCTCTTGTGATTCATTACTCCATAATTGCATGGGAGAGAGACTTTTATCTGCACTGAGTACTTTATCTAACTTTAAGTCTGCACCGCGATCACAATCGTTAACAATTTCTGGTACGGCATTAGAAATGCCACCAGCACCGACATCGTGAATGGAAGCGATAGGATTATCGTTGCCTTGCGCCCAGCAGGCATCAATCACTTCCTGACAGCGGCGTTGCATCTCTGGGTTGCCGCGTTGTACGGAGGCGAAATCTAAATCTTCGCTACTGGCGCCACTATCCATCGACGAGGCGGCACCACCACCTAAGCCGATTAGCATGGCTGGGCCACCTAGCACGACGATATGATGGCTATTATCTAAGGTTTTTTTGCTAACGTGATCTGCTCGAATACTGCCGTGACCACCGGCAATCATGATAGGCTTGTGATAACCGCGCAGTTCTTCTTCTATAGAACCGGAATCAAAACTAACGGTTTGTTCGTATGTTCGGAAGTAACCACAAAGATTGGGACGACCAAACTCATTGGCAAAAGCTGCAGCACCAATTGGCGCTTCAATCATAATACCCAATGCACTGGCCATGCGCTCTGGTTTACCAATATCGACTTCCCAGCTTTGAATAGCGCCAGGAATTTTTAGATTAGAGACATTAAAACCCGCTAAGCCTGCTTTGGTTCGTGAGCCACGACCCGTGGCGCCTTCATCTCGAATCTCGCCACCCGTACCGGTTGCCGCACCGGGAAAAGGTGAAATTGCCGTTGGGTGATTATGTGTTTCCACCTTCATCAGCATTGGCGTATCTTCTAGATGATAACGATACTGACCGTCTTTACCATCAACGTAAAAACGCTGCGTGGTATGCGCTGCCGCCACTGCAGCATTGTCTTTATAGGCCGACAATAATCCCTCTGGACTGTGCTTAGCAGTATTACGAATCATGCCAAACAACGAGTCAGGCTGTTGTTCGCCGTCTATAGTCCACGAGGCGTTAAATATCTTATGTCGGCAATGCTCTGAGTTAGCTTGTGAAAACATCATTAACTCGGCATCAGTGGGATTACGGCCAAGCTCGGTAAACGCGCCATGTAAATACTGCATTTCTTGCTCGCTGAGGGCGAGACCTAATTCGAGATTGGCTTTTTCTAGTGCTACAACGCCTAGATTCATCACGTCTATAAAAGCCAACTCTTCAGCTTTCCCAGACTGAAACAAGGCGGCCAGCGAATCGACATCAAAATATACCGATTCGGTCATACGATCATGTAGCAAGGCGCTAATCGCCTCTACATCTTGACGGCCTAAAGACTGACTCACACTAACAATATAAAGCCTGCCATGCTCGACACGATCAACCACCGATAAATCGCTGTTATGCAATATATCCGTAGCCTTGCTTGACCATGGCGATATCGTACCCGGCCGTGGCACCACATAAAGCGGCACTTGATTTGATAAAGGCGCTATTGGCTCGCTCTTAGCGCTAAGAATGGTATTGAGCAGCTGAGACTGTTGATCTGACAAACCAGTATTTAACTGGGCAAGATAAAACTCATAGGCAGCTAGCGATGAGACGCCGACCTTTAGCGCCTGCATATCAGCAAGCAAACGGTCACGACGAAATTCGGATAAGGCTTTTTGACCTTGCAAATAATAAGGTGCGGACATTTTTTTCATTCACTGCCGTTAATGGCTGGTGGTTAATACGATTTTGCCTAGAGGCTGATACCTAGACGCTGAGCCACTTCTTCATAGCTTTCAATCACATCGCCAAGACCTTGGCGGAAACGATCTTTGTCGAGTTTTTTACGCGTTTGTGCATCCCACAAACGACAGCCATCTGGAGAAAATTCATCACCCAGGATGATTTTATTCTGATAACGGCCGAACTCTAGTTTGTAGTCAACCAATAATAAGCCAGCATCACCAAAAAGCTTGCTTAACACCTCATTACATTTGAGCGTTAGCGCTCGCATTGTCGAGATTTCGGATTCGCTCGCCCAACCAAACGA
>CAYUVE010000167.1:0-4972 GCA_964447985.1 uncultured Thiotrichales bacterium | reverse complement strand
TCAACACCCCATTAGCGCTTAGCGTTTTACAAGACTTAGCAAAGCAACTCAATGCAGCGGAAGATAATGATTTAAAAGCCACACTAAAAAACAAACTCACCAAAAGCGCTGGCTTACTGGGGCTTTTGCAACGTGATGCCGAAGCCTATTTTAAAGGCACAAGTAATAGTGAGCTTGACGAAATCACTATTAACAACCTTCTAGCCGAGCGAAACGAAGCTAAGCTTGCCAAAAACTATGGCCGAGCAGATGAAATTCGCGATATGCTCACCGCCGCCAACATTGAACTAGAAGACACTAAAGATGGTACGCGTTGGCGCTATATCGATTAGGCCCGACCAAAAAAACACAAACTATAACTCTAGCTACTTCACGTTAGCCTCGATTGTCACAACTATGCAATAGTTTTGTCACAATATTGCATAAGAAATAAGAGAGGATACGCTAACTTTATTGTAGTTTTCTCTTATGCGGCGATTTATCGACGAAGTCACGCAGTACGATACCTCAGTATTTTCCTGGTGCTTTCGGTTTTCCAAAAAAAAGCTCATTCTGTTCTTTAGCCGTTTTATATCGAGAACAGGAGATGGCTATCTACAGCTGGCCATACCAGCGTTTTTAGTGGGCTACGGTATTAGTCGTGCTGATCACTTTTTACAGGTATTACTTATAGGTTTAGCACTTGAACGTATCGCTTACTTTGCTTTAAAAAATAGCATTAAACGCGATCGACCTTGTTATGTGATAAACCCTGTCAGTGCCCACGTTGTACCCTCTGATAAATTTAGCTTCCCTTCAGGTCATACCAGCGCCGCATTTCTTTTAGCTTATGTATTAAGTACGTTCTACCCTGAAACAACCCTATGGGTCTATGGTTGGGCGACGGCGGTTGGCATATCTCGCATTATGCTTGGTGTGCACTACCCTACTGATATTGCTGCGGGTGCAGTGCTAGGCAGTAGCATTGGTGTCGCCGCCTTGTATTTGTTTTCGTAGAGTTATAGGCAACACATGAAAATTCTGTTCGGTATTCAAGGTACCGGCAACGGCCATATTACGCGTGCCCGTGCCATGGCCACTGCATTTCAAAACAAGAATCAAGAAGTTGATTTTGTCGTCAGTGGCCGCTCACCGGACAAGCTCTTTGATATGGGCATATTCGGTGACTTTCGTTGCTATCAAGGCCTGACCTTCGTCACCGTTAATGGCCGAGTTAGCAAGGTCAAAACAGCCTTAAAGAATAACCTCTACCGCTTCTATCGAGATGTTAAGTCTTTAGATCTTGGCAGCTATGACTTAGTTGTATCCGATTTTGAACCGGTTTCTGCTTGGGCAGCACGCAATCAAAATATCACCAGCATCGCAATTGGCCACCAGCCAGCATTTAAATATGATGTACCCAAGAGAGATGACGACTTTATGAGTCGTCAAATCATGAATATTTTCGCCCCAACAACGATTCACCTGGGCTTACATTGGCATCATTTTAATCAGCCTCTGTTGCCCCCTATTATTGAAACCAGTGCGGAGCAACCCGCTGCTGAGCCAGACAAAATTTTAGTTTATTTACCATTTGAAAATAGCCAACATGTTGTTGACTGGCTAAAGCCTTATACAAATCGACGATTTTATGTTTACCACGAAAACATTGATATTAAAGCAGCCGATCACATTACTTTATGTCCACTTTCACGTGTGACTTTTCCTAAAGATCTCTTAACTAGCAATGGCGTTATCTCTAACGCAGGCTTCGAACTTTCCAGTGAAGCGATTTCGCAGGGTAAAAAGATTTTAGTCAAACCTCTACATGGCCAGTACGAGCAATCATCAAATGCAAAAGCACTTAAACAACTCGGCTTAGGTGAAGAGATGAAGTCGCTAGATTCACAGATACTTGAGCAATGGCTTGAGCAAGACGGTGTTGGCGCCGTGCATTATCCAGATGTCGCGGCAGCGATAGTAGACTGGATTTGCAGTGGGATGCATAGTTCTACCATAGAGCTCAGTCACCAACTCTGGCAGGCCACCCGCTTTCCTGAAGAGATACAAGAAAACACGACACAAAGTGCCTTAGTTTCGACGCAAGCAGTATAATTCGCTTTTTATCCAAATAGTTCGGTAAAAAAATGCCAGAAAACCAAAAACCCTCTCCCAAGAAGGGAGCATCACGTGTCTTACACGCCTTTAAATATTCGCTCAGCGGTATCAACCATGCTTTTAGAAACGAAGCAGCATTTAGAGAAGAAGTTCTTTTATTAATCCCCCTATCTATTATTGCTTTAGTACTACCATTTGAGCATCTAATAAAAATATTACTTATCTCTGTGCATTTATTTATTCTTATTGTTGAGCTACTCAACTCAGGAATCGAAGCCGTTGTAGACAAAGCTTCGCCCGAGTTCCACGCTTTAGCAAAACAAGCCAAAGACATGGGCAGTGCCGCCGTTTTACTCTCCTTTTTAATGCTCATCATCTGTTGGGCTTACGCCATAGCAAACCACTACTTTTAACTAAGATCAAAACATTCATCACTATTGATATAAGATATAAAGAATAGTAATGTTTAAGCCCATGCGCGTACACACCTTGCAACATGTACCATTTGAAGGCTTGGCTTATATCGGCGACTGGTTAAGCCACACTTCTCATCAAGTTAGCACAAGTCACCTCTATAACGGTGATAGCCTGCCTCAACAAAAAGACTTTGACGCGCTAATCGTTATGGGCGGCCCTATGGGCATTTATGATGACGAGCAGTATCCTTGGCTGGCACAAGAAAGAGCTTTTATCAAACAAAGCATTGAAAATAGTAAGCCCGTACTTGGCGTATGCCTGGGCTCGCAGTTTATTGCGGATGCACTGGGTGCAAAAGTTTATCCCAATAGTCAGAAAGAAATTGGCTGGTTTACATTAGAAAAAACTAAAAATGCTCACTCCAGTACTTTTGCAAATATTTTCCCCGAATCTTTTACCGCATTGCACTGGCATGGTGATACTTTTGATTTACCCGAGTCGGCATCACTCCTACTCTCCAGCGAAGCATGCAAAAACCAAGCGTTTAGTTTTGATGATAGGGTCGTGGCTTTACAGTTTCATTTAGAAATGACAGAAAACTCAACACAAGCAATTGTCACAGCTTGTGGAGATGAATTAGTGCTATCTGATACGGTGCAAAGCGCGGAGAAAATATTGAACACAAAAGAGCATTACACACATTTGCATACCATCATGGCAGGCCTTCTAGATAGCTTACTACATGAATAAGATAAAGTTAATCTTGATGGTGGCCACCTTCACAATCGTAACTGTCACTTGCCTAAATATAATCGATCTACCCATCAAATTACGGTTTGAAGAGGCGAAATATAATTATTTATTTGTATCAATACTTAGCATTGCCCTTCCTTTATCAATATTCTTGTCCTCTTTTACTCTAAAAAAATGGGCTAGAATTATGACTATAATTATTAGCATAGTAGTAGCTTTCCCATCAATGATAGTGTTTTTCTTCGCCAGCGAAAGTTTTAGTGACATAAGCGTTGAAGGAGTAGACACTTCATTTGATAAAATTAGTGAAGTAGAATCAAATGGTTCAACCTATCGCCTATATAGAACTAATGGAGGAGCGACCACATCTTTTGGTTTAGTTCTTAGAAAAGAAGCTAAGCTAACAAGCAACATTAAAACTGTAAAAGTGATATTCAGCAAATACCAAGCCAGAGAAGGTACATTAATGTTAATCAATAAAAATTCCCTTGAATTACGTATAGAGCCTTATAATGAAAATGACAAATTAGAAGTTATAACGCTAACCATTTAACAAGCAGCTATAGTTATATTACTAATATCTATCAATCGACCCATATACTACTGCGCAATATCCTCACACCTAGGCAGTACCAAGTAGTCCTTGTAATTTTTTCTGATTGACCAAAACATCCTTTAAGGTGTATTGGTCTAGCACGGTAATAAAACTTTTTAACGCGTCGCGTAAAATCCCGCGTAATCGACAATTAGGTGTGATGGCACAGGATGATTCATTACCAAAGCACTCGACAATATTGAGATTGTTCTCCATGTTTCTCACTATCTCACCAATTGTTAATTCTTCTGGCGGGACAGCCAATCTCATTCCGCCTCCCTTACCACGAATTGTTTCGATATAGCCCAGCTTACCCAGTTCATGCACAACCTTAACTAGGTGATTACGAGAGATCTGATAGCGATCAGAAATCTCTGTAATCGTCGCGAGCTCATTCGGATGCACACCTAGATAGATGAGCACCCTAAGAGAATAATCCGTGTATTGTGTAAGCTGCATATTTCATCTCACAGTAAGCAATATAAGGCTTATATAGCAAGCCGAGTGCCAATACTCTATAGCGATAATAACATCCTATCGCGACAATAAATAAATATTACCACATAAAAGATGTATTTTGTATACATTTTTATTGACATGCTCAATATATACATGTAGTTTATAAGATGTATTTTATTTATATCTTTATGCGAGGTGGATAGTCATGCAAAAGAAACTACTAACAACGGCATTACTTTCATTAGTAATACTCCATAATCCTCTTACAACTATAGCAGCTGAACCCATCAAACCGATACAACCGGTTAAATCGATAAACCTTGCCCAAGTTGAATTAGGAAAAAAGCTCTTTTTTGATGCAAGACTGTCCATTTCGGGGCATATTTCGTGTAATTCTTGTCACAATCTAAGCCTCGGTGGCGTCGATAATATGCAGTTTTCTATCGGTCATAACTGGCAGAAAGGCAGCATCAATACACCTACTGTTTTGAATTCAAGTATGAACCTTGCCCAGTTTTGGAATGGCCGCGCCGCCGACTTAAAAGAGCAAGCCAAAGCACCCATTGCTAATCCGGTCGAAATGGCATCGTCACATACGCTTGCTGTTCATGTATTAGAAACCATCCCGGGCTATGTAGCGGAGTTTAGGCA
>CAYUVE010000166.1:0-4996 GCA_964447985.1 uncultured Thiotrichales bacterium | reverse complement strand
CGCCCAATAAGCGCATACCGACAACTTTGGGTATCAATAAAGAACTAGGTTGACCAAGTAAAGCCGCCTCAGCTTCAATACCGCCAACACCCCAACCCAGTACGCCAAGACCATTAATCATAGTGCTGTGAGAATCAGTGCCGACTAAGGTATCAGGATAAATCCATTCTTCATCGCCATCCTGTCGTGTCATAACGACGTGTGCTAAGTATTCCAAGTTTACTTGGTGAACAATTCCGCTATCAGGTGGTACGACACGAAAATCATTAAAGGCGTTTTGTCCCCAACGGAGGAATTTATAGCGTTCTAAATTTCTTTCAAATTCAAATTCGGCATTGACTTCAAAGGCGTGTGAGCTGCCGTAATGATCAACTTGCACAGAGTGATCAATGACTAAGTCGGCTGGTGTGAAAGGGTTAATGCGAGAAGGTTCGCCACCTAATCTTTTAATCGCGTCACGCATAGCTGCTAAATCGGCCACTGCGGGAACACCCGTGAAATCTTGTAATAAGACGCGAGCAGGCATAAAGAAGATTTCGCTGCTGCTAGCGCTGTCTGCTTTCCAGTTGGCTAAGACATTTATATGGTCTTGTGTGACGACATTGCCGTCCTCGTGGCGCAAAAGGTTTTCTAACAAGATCTTTATGGAGTAAGGGAGTGACGCTACATTGCCAACCCCTGCTTCTGCTAAGGCTGGTAGTGACTGATATTGATAGGTATTTCCACCTACTTCTAGAGTTCGCTGGGTCGAAAAGCTGTTTAGGCGCGCCTTGCTCATTTCGTCTATTCCGATTCAAAAAAGCCCACCAATATATAGTATTGGGCGCATAAATTGAATAATTTGCTTGGGTGAAAATAGCTAAGTCTATGATTAAAAAGGATTAAGGTGTGCAAATATATCGGGCAATCGAGGGTTATGCGCTTTTTTGGGTCAGTTTTAAAGACGAGTTAATGTGAGATAAATGTCAGGTTTCGTGGCCAGTTTTGCGTGGACATCAAATTTTGAACGGATGGTAAGCGAACGAAGGGCGATAAAGATTGTGCGATGAAGATTAGATGACGCGGTATAAAGTCATCTGTTGATGAACAAGCCAAAGAAAAGTATGGGCTCTGGTGTTGCGCTAGTTAGTGAAACGATTCTTTACGCATGTAATGGTGTAATCAAACAAAGCAAAGTAACGAATTTAGTATAAATTACGCTGTTTTATGCATATTTCTATTTTTACGGTGCTATAATGCCTGCCACGATTTTGTCTTACAACCCATAACAGAACGAGGGAGATATAATGGCAGAAAAAACGACAGCGGTTAAAGAGCGTATGACCAAGACTCAAATCATCGCTGAAATATCAGAGGCAACAGGTGTATCAAAATCGGATGTCAAAGCAGTATTGGCATCACTAGCAAATCAAGCAGAACGTCATCTTAAGTCACGCGGTTGTGGTGACTTTATCGTTCCTGATCTTGGTGTAAAACTTAAGACAGTTAAAAAAGCGGCTACTAAGGCTCGCCCAGGTCGTAACCCGTTTACCGGCGAAGAAATTATGATCAAAGCGAAACCTGCTTCTAAATCAGTTCGTGCTGTTGCTATGAAAGCAGCAAAGGCAATGGCTGGTTAAGTCAGTTTACTGCTTGGGGTCGGATTTATCTGGCCCCGAGTACTTCCTCACTAATCCTTCCTAAGCCCCGTTTAAAGCGTCTTTCCGGCGTAGCCGGGCTTTATTCTTTCACCCAGTTTTCTATAAAAGAAAAGCTTGCTCTTAAACCCATGGCTTCACCACCTTTGGGTCGCCCTGCACGATCGCGAGTGTTAAATGCCATGATGTCGAAGTGTAGCCAGTCGCGGTCTTCTATAAATTCCTCTAGATAAAGTGCAGCGGTTGTGGCCCCTGCAAGGCCTGTCTCAGCGCTATTAGCAAGATCTGCAATGTTGCTTCTAAGCATGTCTCGATAAGGCTGGTGTAATGGTAGCTGCCAACATGGGTCTTGTTGAATGTCCGCCGCCTTCATGACTTGTTGCGCAATAGTTTGCTGGTTACTAAAAAAAGCCGCTATCTCTGTTCCCACTGCAACACGTGCTGCACCGGTAAGTGTTGCGAAGTCGATGATTAGCGCAGGCTTATCGTTAACGGCTTCACTCAGTGCATCGCATAATACTAAGCGGCCTTCGGCATCAGTATTATCAATCTCTACAGTTTTACCGCTGCGTGTGGTGATGACATCACCCGGACGAAAAGCATTTTCAGAAATGGCGTTTTCTACTGCTGGTATTAGCACGCGAAGTTGCACGGGTAGTTTGGCGGCCATAATCATTTTGGCTAGGCCTAAAACATGGGCTGCACCACCCATGTCTTTTTTCATCCAACGCATACCGTTGGCAGGTTTGATGTCTAGGCCGCCGCTATCAAAGCAAACCCCTTTGCCAACCAAAGTCAGTTTTTTATCTCCAGCTTTACCACAAGTGACATCGATCAGTCTTGGTCTGTGCACACTTGCTCTACCCACGGCATGGATGGTTGGATAATTATTTTCAAGTAAGGCATCGCCAACAATTTCTTTAAAGTCCGCTTGGTATTCTTCAGCGAGCTGTTGCGCACTATCTGATAGATGCTGTGGCATCATATCGCCCGCTGGCGTATTAATAAGGTCTCGAGTTAGCATAATTGCGGATACTTGGTTTTTAACGCTCTCAGAATCGCTAAAAAGTTTTGGTTTATTGCTAACCGAGTTTTTAGATATATAACGATCAAACTGATAGCTGCCCAAGCCCCATGCTAATGCTTGTTCATCACTTACTGTCTCGCAGTAGTAATCACCCGCAGGTAATTGTTTTGGCAGGGCGGCAAGATTCCAAATATCGTCCGTGTTATCAGTAACAAGCAGCACGACTTCGATGTCACCATTTTTACTTGGGATTAGTACATGTTTCTGGTTGCTAGGTTTAAACCCAGAATTTTTTAGCCAGTTCTGCGTTAGAGGGCTTTGTTGCTCTAGCCAGCTTTCATAGTTATTCGAAGCAATGCAGACTATTTCGATACCGCTTCTGTTGGACGTAAAACAATCGGTCATAGGGTTGGCCTTAAATTTTATTGAGTATCTTGTCTAGTGTTCTGCTGGGCAGCAGACGTTTCAATACGGCAAACAAGTAAGTAGGAAAAGTCACTGGGTAATGGTTTTTAGCTCTTGAGCTTTCTAGAGCATGAATCAGTCTGTCAACCACTTTTTCTGGCCCTAGTGTAAAGGGTACAGCCGGGCCTTCCTTAGCTAAGCGTTGCTCTGTAGCCAAGTAAGTATCCTTGAATATACTGTTATCAGCATTGATATATTTTTTATACATAGCCAGAGAATTAGCACGAAAGCGCGTGCTAATAGGGCCAGGTTGAATAGAGGAAACAGTAATGCCACTGCCCAATAGCTCTTGGCGTAAGGTATCGTTGAACCCCTCTAATGCATATTTGCTTGCATTGTAAGCGCCGCGGAATTTCAACGAGACAAAACCTAAAACAGAACTACATTGAATGATGCGGCCGTAACCTTGTTTTCTCATTATCGGAATAGCAAGATTAGTCAGCTCCATTGTGCCAAAGAGATTGGTTTCAAACTGTTCTCGTATTACATCGCGACTTAGGTCTTCCACCGCGCCAGGTTGACCGTAAGCGCCATTATTAAATAGCGCAAAGAGCTTACCATCAGTTTCTTTCATAACTGAGTTAAAAGCATTATTGATTGAATTGCTGTCACTCAGGTCGAGTTGCAAACAATGTAAACCTTCATTTTGTAAGCGTTCTACATCTTCCGTTTTGCGAGCGCTAGCAAATACTTGGTAGCCTCGTTGCTGAAGTATTTTTGCTGCTGAATAACCGATTCCGCTTGAGCAGCCTGTAATTAATATGGAGCGTGGTGTTTGTATCGCGAAATTACTCATGTTCTTTTTGTTCTTGCTGTAGCTGCCACATACGAGAATATGTGCCGTTTTGGCTTAACAATACTTGGTGAGTGCCACGTTCTATAATGCGACCTTTGTCCATGACAAGAATCTGTTCGGCGTCGATGATGGTTGATAAGCGGTGAGCGATAACCAAAGTGGTGTGATTGGCCGAAACTTCTTTCAGGGCGCCTTGAATGGCGCGTTCAGACTTAGAGTCGAGAGCCGATGTGGCTTCATCAAAAACCAGTACTCGAGGGTTTTTCAAAATGGTGCGAGCGATAGCAACACGTTGTTTTTCGCCGCCAGATAATTTTAAACCGCGTTCACCTACTGTAGTGTCATAGCCATCCGGTAAGGATTCAATGAACTCATGAATATGTGCATGTTTTGCCGCTTGAATGACTTCATCGTAATCAGCATGCGGTTTGGCATAAGCAATGTTGTAATAAATGGTATCGTTAAATAACACCGTATCTTGCGGCACAATACCAATGTTTTGTCGCAGGCTATGCTGGGTGATGTCGCGTATATCTTGGCCGTTTATTTTAATGGCGCCATCATTGATATCGTAAAAACGAAATAGCAGACGTGCCAAGGTCGATTTACCTGAGCCACTGGCTCCCACAACCGCTACAGTATGACCCGCTGCGATACTAAAGCTAATATCGAAGAGTATTTGTCGCTCGGGGTTATAAGAAAAATTAACCTTATCAAACTCAAGCCTGCCGTCGCTAATGACAAGATCTTGTGCGTCATCTTTATCTTGAATGTCTTGGTGCTTTTCTAACAGAGAAAACATTTTCTCCATATCCGTCAGCGAGTTTTTAATTTCGCGATAGACAAAACCTAGGAAGTTTAGTGGGATAAACAGTTGCAGAAGGTAGGCGTTGATCGCAACAAAATCGCCAAGTGTTAAGCGTTCTTCAACAATGCCATCGCTAGCCAAAAAGAGTAATAGAGTAATGCCAACTGTAACGATGGCACCCTGTACGATATTAAGTAAAGATAAAGAGCTTTGGCTTTGAATGGCGGCTTTTTCCCAAACGGCCATATTATCGTCATAGCGTT
>CAYUVE010000165.1:1558-5015 GCA_964447985.1 uncultured Thiotrichales bacterium | reverse complement strand
AATGGTGTCACACCACGTCGTTGGTTAAATCAGGCTAATCCATCGTTGAGTCACTTGATTAGCTCGCGTATAGGTGAGGGTTGGAAGCAGTCCTTAGATCAGTTATCACAACTTGTACCTCATGCGACTGATGCGGATTTTCAGAAGGAAGTGATGGCAATTAAGTTAGCCAATAAGAAACGTTTAGTAGCCCTAGCTGCAGATCGAGCTGGCGTTGATCTCAACCCCAATGCGATGTTTGATATTCATGTCAAACGTATCCATGAATACAAGCGACAACTATTGAATGTCTTGCATGTGGTCACACGTTATAACGAAATTCGTGATAAACCTGAATTAGACCGAGTGCCGCGTGCAGTGATTTTTGCGGGTAAAGCGGCGCCAGGCTATTTTATGGCAAAGTTGGTTATTCGCTTGATTAATGATGTCGCTGAAATTATTAATCACGACCCAATTGTCGGTGATAAGCTGAAAGTGGTTTTTATGCCTAACTATGATGTATCCAGTGCTCAAATCATTATTCCGGCGGCTGATTTATCGGAGCAGATATCCACTGCCGGAACTGAGGCGTCGGGTACGGGCAATATGAAGCTTTCGCTAAATGGTGCTTTGACTATCGGCACGCTTGATGGTGCGAATATTGAGATCCGTGAGCAAGTTGGTGATGAAAATTTCTTTATTTTTGGTTTAAAAGCTGATGAAGTGGGATCTTTAAAAGCGAACGGTTACTATCCTTGGGATTATTACAATGCTAACGATCCATTACGTCGTGCTTTAGACATGATACGTGACGGTTTCTTTTGTCCGGACGAGAAAAACCGCTATCAGGCCGTGTTTGACGCGCTGACTTTGCATGGAGACCAATACTGTTTATTGGCAGATTATGCTTCGTATATTGATTGTCAGAGAAGTGTCGATGATCTCTACGCCAAACCCGACGTTTGGGCAGAGAAATCGATTTTAAATATTGCCAATATGGGCAAATTCTCGAGCGATCGCACGATCGCTGAGTATGCCAAGAACATCTGGAACGTTAAGTCCGTTTCGCACTAGCCTTACGTTTTTTCTTGCTCGCTTTGGGTTTGCTGGAGCGGGCATCGCGTTTTGGTTTAGGCTTAGGTTTGCGTCGTTGCTTAGGCGGCGCGTTATGACCTTCGGCCGATACACGCTTAATTTCTAATTGCTGACCGCAAACCCAGGTTTTTTTCAAGGCCATAAAGATTTCTTTTGGCATTTCGCTAGGTAGATCAATCAAGCTATGTTTATCAAAAATCTGCAAACGGCCTATGTATTTGCTTTCGATTCCTGCTTCATTAGCAATGGCGCCGATTACATTAGAAGGTTTAACTTTATGTTCGTGGCCCACTTCTAAACGAAAACGTTCCATGTCATCGTCGGTATCATGGCGTTTATCTTGGTGTCGTTTTTTAGAATCCGGTTTACCACGACGGTTGCGGCTTTCTTTTTCAAAAGATTCTTGCTTTCTATCAGGGCGAGATACTTCTTTTTTCAATAGTAATGATTTACCGCCTTGGGCGATCTTAGCTAAAGCGGCGGCAATTTCTATTGCTGGAATATTATGTTCGTGTTGATACTGTTCTACGATTTGTTGAAATAAGCCTAGCTCTTCATTAGCTAAAGTATCAGTAATTTTTTGTTTGAAGTTGGCAATACGTTTATTGTTAATCACTTCAGTCGATGGCAGCTCCATGATCTCCATGGGTTTTTTGGTGGCGCGCTCTATGGTTTTCAGCATGCGCTTTTCACGCGGTGCGACAAATAATATTGCCTCACCGGTACGACCTGCACGACCGGTACGACCGATGCGGTGAACATAGGCTTCAGTATCATAAGGGATGTCGTAATTGATAACGTGTGAAACACGTGCGACATCGATACCACGCGCGGCGACGTCTGTTGCGATAATAATATCGAGATTGCCGTTTTTGAGTTGGCCGATGGTGCGCTCGCGTTGTTTTTGTACGATATCACCATTGAGTTCAGCGGCTGCGTAGCCGCGAGCTCTGAGTTTTTCTGCTAGTTCTACGGTTGCTGTTTTGGTTCTGACGAAGATAATAACCCCATCGTAAGTCTCCGCCTCGAGAATACGGGTTAGGGCATCGAGCTTGTGCAGACCGCTGACTGTCCAATAGCGTTGTCGTATAGATTCTGCTGTGGTGGTTTTTACCTTGATGGTAATTTCTTCCGGATTATCAAGATGTTTTTGCGCGATTTTGCGAATCGGCTTTGGCATGGTGGCCGAAAACAAACATATTTGTCTCGCTTCGGGTGTTTGTTCTAATATCCATTCGACTTCTTCGACAAAGCCCATGCGCAGCATTTCATCAGCTTCATCGAGTACTAATGTTTTTAAGCCGCCAAGTTTGAGCGTGCCGCGACGCATATGATCGGTAACTCTTCCTGGTGTGCCGACCACGACGTGAACACCTCGTTTTAGCGCTCGTATCTGAACGTTATAGTCCTGACCACCGTATATAGGCGCGACGTGAAAGCCTTTAATATGGCTGGCATAACGTTGAAAGGCTTCCGCAACTTGAATAGCGAGCTCACGTGTCGGTGCTAATACCAAGACTTGGGTTTCTTTACTGCGAGTATTGATATTCGACAATATCGGTAAAGCAAACGCAGCGGTTTTACCTGTACCGGTTTGTGCTTGGCCGATGACATCTCGCCCATCTAGCACATGCGGAATCATGCTGGCTTGGATAGGAGAAGGTTTTTCGTAGCCGATTTCTTCTAAGGCTTGTAGTACGTCTGAGCTTAAACTGAGATCTTTAAAATCGACGTTATTTGATGATTCTGATGTCATAGTATTTTCTGTAGGTGTAGTGATAAAAGCCGTTTGCAAACTTTATACGGCGACGGTGTTAAACTATTTACCTAATTGGTTTACGCTTTAGGTAATTGAATACTGGGTTTTTTTGCAGGTCGGTAATATATAAAGACTCTGCCAATGTGTTTTACCTGATTGCAGGCAACGCGTTCGGCGATGTGGTCATTTATTTCCAGGCGTGATAGGCGATCACCGCTATTGATTTTAACTTTGATCAATTCGTGCGTATTTAACGCAAGATCGATTTCATTAATGACATTATCGGTGAGACCGGCATTACCTAAGGTAACCACAGGTTTTAAATTATGCGCCAAGCCATTAAGGTAGCGGCGCTGTTTTCCACTTAACATGTGTTGTGAATACTCCAAACAGTAATAAGCCGAACCCGGCTAAGAAACACTTTGCGGTCGCAGCCAGCCCATTTAACGGTGTTAAATTTGAGCTAGCGCTAATTATCGTGATCGCAATAGTGCTTTGGTTCGTTCTCGAACGGCTTTATCCTCACCGTATCGAAGCCTTTCTGTTGCTTGGAGCCTATAGCTTACTGGCGGCGGGGTGGATAATCATACGTGTGCGACACGTCTTAAAGCTGACAGCTGAGCA
>CAYUVE010000165.1:0-1458 GCA_964447985.1 uncultured Thiotrichales bacterium | reverse complement strand
TACGTAGCTATATATAGGTGCTAGTTTGAGCGACATGGCAAAAAATATCATTCTTTGGGTGGTCATCGCAGTTGTACTGATGTCTGTCTTTAATAACTTCGGACCACCTCAGGTACCGTCGCAGCAAGTGACGTACTCTGATTTTCTTGCTGATGTTCGCAAGGGTGCGGTAAGCAAGGTCATTATTGAAGGTCGTACCATTCAAGGTGAGCGCAGTGGTGGTGATAAATTCATCACTTACAGCCCAGGTGACGACGGTCTGGTAGATGACTTAATCAATAACGGTGTGCAAATTAGCGCCCGTCCTCGTGAGCAGCAAAGCCTGCTGATGCAGATTTTCATTTCTTGGTTCCCAATGTTGCTGCTGATTGGTGTTTGGATATTCTTCATGCGCCAGATGCAAGGCGGTGGTGGCGGCCGAGGCGCGATGTCTTTTGGCCGCAGCAAAGCGCGTTTGTTGGGCGAGGATCAAATCAAGGTCACTTTCAACGACGTTGCAGGCGTTGAAGAAGCCAAAGAAGAAGTCGGCGAACTAGTTGAGTTTCTCCGCGCACCGGCTAAGTTCCAGAAACTCGGCGGTAAGATTCCACGCGGTGTGTTAATGGTCGGCTCCCCAGGTACTGGTAAAACCTTGCTAGCTAAAGCCATTGCCGGTGAAGCCAAAGTGCCGTTTTTTAGTATTTCGGGTTCTGATTTTGTCGAGATGTTTGTCGGTGTTGGCGCCTCACGTGTGCGCGATATGTTTGAGCAAGCCAAGAAGCAATCACCCTGCATTATCTTCATTGACGAGATTGATGCTGTCGGGCGTCAACGTGGTGCTGGTTTAGGCGGTGGCCATGATGAGCGCGAACAAACCTTGAACCAACTGTTGGTAGAAATGGATGGTTTTGAAGGCAGTGAAGGTGTCATCGTTATCGCAGCGACTAACCGTCCTGATGTGTTAGACCCCGCATTATTACGTCCAGGCCGTTTTGACCGTCAGGTCGTTGTGCCATTGCCTGATGTCCGTGGTCGTGAGCAAATTCTTAAGGTTCATATGCGTAAAGTGCCGCTGGGTGACAATGTCAAAGCCAGCATTATCGCTCGCGGTACACCGGGTTTCTCGGGCGCTGACTTGGCTAACTTGGTTAACGAAGCCGCATTGTTTGCTGCGCGTGCCAATATGCGCGAAGTGGAAATGGAGCACTTCGAGAAAGCCAAAGACAAAATCATGATGGGTGCTGAACGTCGCTCAATGGTAATGAGCGAGGATGAAAAGAAACTCACTGCTTATCACGAATCAGGCCATGCTATTGTCGGTTGGTTGGTGCCTTCGCATGATCCAATTCATAAGGTCACGATTATTCCTCGTGGTCGCGCTTTGGGCGTGACTATGTTCTTACCTGAGGAAGATCGCTATAGCTATAGTCGCGAGCGCTTAGAAAGCCAAATTTCTTCTATGTTTGGTGGCCGTATTGC
>CAYUVE010000164.1:0-5118 GCA_964447985.1 uncultured Thiotrichales bacterium | reverse complement strand
ACCCGTGCATGCGTCGTTGCCGGCTTATACAGAATTAAATAGGCTGAGACAAAAGCCACTACGGCAAAAATCGGGATCGCTGCTGCCCGTAATGAATAATAGCGAATACGCTTACCTCGCTGGTGTCGCTGCTGACGCGAGCTAATCTCGTTGTCAGGCTCTTCGTGTCGACGATCTTTACCGCTGCGGCGCTTGTCATTCGCTTCAGTTGCAGACTCCTTGGAACGTCGGTCATAACCATCGCGTTCATCTTCCCAACGACGACGTAGGGCAAGCGTTTCCTCACTCCCCTCACTTGAATTCAAATCATCCAGATAAGCTTGCCATTCCGGCCATTCTGGCATCAGAGCCCAATGTACCTTATCAGGACTAAGCTCTGTAGCCGAATTAATGCGGCTTAGGAGAATATGCCTTTCAATTAAGCCAACCGGAAAAGGTCCGCTAACTTCTTGGCCTCGCCGTATATACCAAAGTGGTTCAGTTTTCATGGTGTAGATAAACTTAAATGACCCGATAACAATTATACTGGGCTACTCAGTCTACAGCGACTGAATCGATTACTGACTTGAGGAAAACAATGGAGATAGGCCAACTATCAAAGTTATTACCGCCAGTTTTTCTTCGCTCTAATAATGAGCTAGTCAAAGCCTGGGAAGTTGGACAACTCATCAGAGCTAAAGTTGTCTCGGATGAAAACCCATTAAATCGTTTACTAGATATTGGTGGCACAAGAATTAAACCTGACGGACCCTTGCCATTTGCTGTTGGGCAAACTCTAAGCTTGCGTGTAGAGCGGGCTGGCAACCACCCCGTCCTGCAAGTAGTACCCCCACAAGCAACAACCCAAACAAACCAGATTATCAATCAGGCTATTCTCTCGGTCATCGCTAAACAATCGCCACTTACATCGCTGCTGCCTCAGTTCGCGCAATCGATTACTTCACTACAGGCAATCACATTACCTCAATCACCTGAGCTCAATACAACTAACAGACTAGATTCCTCACAAACCAGACTATCCGAAAGTAGAGGTGATCTTGGGCTTGAGCTCAAAAAAGTGGCCGAGAATATCCGTCAAGCTATTCCAAATTTTACTCAATTGCATGAAGCAAATAATGTGCGCCAACAAAGTCTAAATTCAGGGGCTTTTTTTGAAGCAAGACTCGCTAATGGGGCTAACCAGCCAAATACCGCAGCAATTAACTCAGCACCAATAATTACTAACGCGTTATTATCGCAAATACCCAATAAAGACTTTAAAGCTTTGTTATTTCAACTAGTCAGCACTATTCGCCAAGCGACCAGTCAAGACTCACAGCTATCACCACAGTTTACAGCCAGACTTGAACAAAGCATTACTGACATAGTTAACCAGAATCGTTCAGTACCTGAGTCTAGCAAACGATCCGAAGCACAAAACCGTTTAGAGAATCTCAGACTTGAATTACTGCAACCCTTACAACAGTTACTAAAAAGTAGTGAAAGCCTACTTTCACGTATTCAGCTAAGCCAACTATCATCGCTCATACAAAGTAGCGAAAACAATCAAGTATGGTTTATGGAGATCCCTTATTCTCACAACAATCAACACCGGGCATTGCAACTACGGATTAGCAGAGATAGCCAAAACCAGAACAATGATGCTGAAGACGATGTTTGGCGCTTAGCATTTAGCTTTGAGCTTGGCGAACACGGCAATGTGCTTAGCGAGATTAGACTGAAAGACAAAACCGTCAGTCTTAGTTTCAGCGCCGAAACCGACGCAGGCTTACGCTTACTCAACGACAATATCCATCTGCTTAATGACAAGCTTCGAGCACTGGGCTTCAACGTTCATAGCAGTCAGGCCAAACCTGATGATATCCCTGACCTATTGCAGCCTCGTGACTTAGATAGCTTAGTCGATATACACGCGTAATATGGCCAAGTATTCTGATAGCACAGACACCATTGCCGTCGCATTAAAGTATGACGGCTTTGATGCGCCAAATGTTATTGCGAAAGACTGCGGTCAAGGCGGGGAAGACATTATAGAATTAGCCCGCCAATATGGCATACCCATACATCAAGACCCTGATCTCGTTCAATTACTTGCTCAAATAGAGTTAGGTGAAGCGATACCTGAAGATTTGTTCATAATTGTGGCCGAGATACTCTCATTCGCCTACTTAATTTCAGGCAAAAGACCCCCTATACCAGACAGTTCACCACCTAAAGAATAGGGTTTTAACGCCGCTAAACTAAGGAGTTGGGTAAATGAGCGATCACCGCTACTGCTCAAGCACTATGATGAATAAACTCATCAATTAAATCGCAATAGTGCTTGGCAGAGTTAATAAAGATTCATGGCACAGCCAAGACAACAAATTAATAAATCACTTAGGCCCAAAGCTAGCTCTCATAAAAAGCTTGCCAGCACCTTCGATCATTTACGCGATATGCGTATTCTTATTGTCGACGACACCGATGACAATGTCGATATTGCCTGTTCGATGTTAACCAAGAGTGGGTTTAGTTCTCTTGTCACAGCGAGCAACGGTCCGGAAGCAATCAAGATATTGCAAAAAAGTATTCAAGATGATGTCAGCGATATCGATCTAGTCTTACTTGACGTCATGATGCCTGAGATGGATGGATATGATGTTTGTAGAAAAATTCGTCAACATAGTGAGTGGGTAGATATTCCTGTCATTATGTTAACCGCAAATATTATGTGGCAAGACGATTCAGCCATTTCGAGTCTAGATTGCGGCGCGTCAGACATTATGTTTAAACCGTTTCGTCGCATGGAGTTAGTTCCGCGTGTCATTTCCGCTTTAAGTCTAAAACGCGAACGTGACCTTAGAAAATCACGAGAAGTCGAACTCGAAACTGAGCTTGCAGAACGTAAGATCATGGAAGCCCGTTTGCAATATCTTGTCGGGCATGATGATCTAACAGGGCTTTGTAACCGAAGAAAACTAGAACAATCAATAGAACTATCTGTCATACAATGCAATCATAGCCATCGTTTTTCAGCCCTATTCTATATCGACTTAGACCAATTTAAAGTCATCAACGATATGGAAGGTCATTCAGCAGGTGATCGCGTATTAGTACTTGTTGCCAACACCTTGCGCAAACACGTCAATAAAAATGATCTACTTGCGCGTATTAGCTCAGATGAATACGTTATTCTAGCTAATGATGTTGACGAGCTCGGCGCCCTTAATTTTGCCAACACTATTCATGACGCACTCAATCAATTGTATTTCAAATCAGAAGGCCGAACCTATCACATCGGGGCGAGCATTGGTGTCTCACTAATCACTCCGGATAGTCATAGCACAGCAAGCGAGGCGCTAGTCCGTGCAGATCAAGCCTGTTTTGTTGCAAAGGCGCATGGTCGCAATATGGTACACATGTTCGATGAAAAAGATGCTGAAATGCATATTCTCCGTAGCGCCGCCCACTGGGTTCCGATTATCAGAAAGGCGCTTGAGCATGGCCTATTTAGACTAGCATTCCAACCCGTTCAACATGTCGCCAGTGGCAAGATCCGACACTATGAAGCGTTAATTAGAATGTTAGATGATGAAGGTAACATCATTGGACCAGGTGATTTTATTCCTGTTTGTGAGCGAATGGGGTTGATTCATGAAATCGATCGCTACATGGTACGCGAGGTAATCAAATCACTAAGCACTCTACCGCAAAGCCAAAATGATGTCGCCCTACACGTGAATCTTTCTGGCCACGCTTTTCAAGACCCTTCTCTATTTAAAATTATTAAAACTGAAATAGAAAATAAGCAAATCGATCCTAGCCGACTACTGTTTGAGATCACTGAAACAGCCGCTGTTGCCAATGCCACACAAACCCGCGAGATGGTTAATAAATTACGCGAGCTAGGTTGCCGTTTTGCTCTTGATGACTTTGGTACTGGCTTTAGCTCGTTTAACTATGTCAAAGAGTTTCCTGTCGATCAACTCAAAATCGATGAGTCTTTTATCCGTAACCTAGTAAGTGATCCCGTTGATCAATCCTTAGTAAAGTCGATGATAGATGTTGGCAAATCACTCAAGAAAGAAGTGATTGCTGAATTTGTCGAAGATAAAGAAACGTTTGATTTATTGGAGACTTACGGTATCGACTACGTTCAAGGCTATTATATAGGTAAGCCGATGCCCCTGCCCATAGACAATGCTGGTTAAGCTAACGGAGTTTATTCAAATCTTAGATCAAGAGAACCGTTAGACTTTGTTTCAACTGGGCTGTTATACATAGCGCTTATTAGTGATGCTTCTTCTTTCGCTAGGTCACAGGTACTCATTAATTCTTCTATATCTGCACCTTTCTCTGCTAAGCGCATCGCTTGTACGTAAGGCCTATCGCCACTAGCACTAACATTAATTTGATCCTGGCGATCAGCAAGATAACGTGACTGGTCTTCGATTTTGTCTAGGTGTTCGCTAACCCCAACAGCTCCCGCACAGAGAGCAGAAATATCGCCTTGCAAACCCTTAATCACTTGGTGAGTCTGCTTTAAACGATGATTAAGCTGGTGTACCGCATAGAGCAAGGCAAAGGTCAAACCCATACAAACGGCAATAACGAGGCTTTCTATTGACATAATTAATCAGGCAAATTCATC
The DNA here is from genome assembly GCA_964447985.1 of uncultured Thiotrichales bacterium. GTDB lineage: Bacteria > Pseudomonadota > Gammaproteobacteria. The sequence goes on along the minus strand of CAYUVE010000164.1, from coordinate 485 downwards.
GATATGGCCACGACCATATCGATTTGGCTTATCTTTTTTTGCGGACTGTTGACGCTGATTATTCGACTGTTGACGTTGCTTACGCTTGTCCGTCGCCGATTTCTTAGGCCACACAGGTTGAACTGCTTGTATGTCGCGAACATCTGCCATGACACACCTCATGCTGCATTACAATGCAGCTAACTCCTTCCACTCTTCTTCAGACAATAATTTCTCTAAATCGACAAGGATCAATAATTCAGGACCTGAGCTATTCACCCCTTGAATAAACTGAGAACTTTCGTCAGCGCCGACAGAAGGTGGTGGCTCAATTTCAGATCCACGCATATAAACCACTTCCGCCACACTATCCACGAGAATACCGACTTCTTGGTCGCCCACTTCTATGATCACAATACGCGCATTATCGTCTTGTTCGCGGTACTCCAAACCAAAGCGTGTCCGTGCATCAATCACGGTAACAACGTTACCGCGCAAGTTGATAA
>CAYUVE010000163.1:0-5194 GCA_964447985.1 uncultured Thiotrichales bacterium | reverse complement strand
GGCACCATTTTTCTTGATGAAATCGGCGATATTTCACCGGCTTTTCAGCTAAAACTACTCCGTGTTTTGCAAGAAAAAGAAATTCGCCCACTGGGTAGCAATAAACGTCGCCCTGTTGATGTTCGTGTCATCGCTGCAACCAATAAAGACCTTGAAGAAGAAATCCGTGAAGGACGTTTTCGTCAAGACTTATACTATCGCCTTGCAACATTTACTATCAAACTACCACCACTACGCAACAGACTTGAAGATATCCCCTACCTCACTACTTTCTTACTTGATGGAATCATGAAAGAACTCGGAAAACGTGTTGATGGAATCACTACAGAAACAATGAAATGCTTACAAAAATACCAATGGCCTGGCAATGTGCGTGAGTTGCAAAATGAACTCAAACGCATGTTAGTTCTTGCACAATCAAATAAACTAGAAGCCAACCTCATCTCCCCGCATATATTGCGCGCTACTCCTGATGAGATACGTAATGATATGACACTGGTTACCGGCGGCCCCAAAGGCACATTAAAAGACCGTATAGAACAATTAGAATCACGAATTTTAAAAGAAACTTTGGTACGCCATCGTTGGAATAAAACTCGTGCTGCTGATGAGTTAGGGATATCAAGAGTTGGATTACGCAGTAAGCTTGAACGATATGGCCTAGAGCAAGCTGAGCGAGATGTGATACAGTTATCTACAGGTAAAAAGACCAGTAAAGTGTCTTAAATAATCTCTAATATTCTATATTAAAAGCGCACCTCTACTTTTTCGGGATTTTGTCTAAAAGACTTGGAGAACCTAATTACTTATATGACACCACAACCCCCTTCTCATCATTCCCTAACCGTACAGGTCCCAGATGCCAATCATCTCAACCCTGCGATGTCAGATGCTGCCTGGGTCGAAGTCATACAGCGCATGGATGCTATCTATGCTGACCTTGTGAATTCGCAAGTTGTCTTAGAAGAAAAAAATTCAGAATTAGAACAAGCACAACAGTTCATAGAAAGCGTACTTTCATCCATGCACGATGTGCTAGTAGTAACTGATATTGATGGCAATATACAGCGTGCTAACCTGACGTTAGAAAAGCTTACTGGTAAAAATGGTGCCGAACTCGTCGGCAAACCTTTAAATATTCTTTTCTCAAAAACGGCCGTCTTACAAGTTGATAAGTTTATTGAAAAAATTCGTTCCGGCAACCTTGTCGAGATTGAAATCGACATGCTCAACGCTAATAATGAGGCCATACCCATGGCCGTCACGTGCAATGCCCATTACGACTATGAAGGCAAATTACTCGGCTCAGTGTTGACAGGCAGGCCTTTAGATGAAATTCGCCAAGCTTACCGCGAACTAAAAGAGACGCACGAAGCGTTAAAAGCCACCCAACAAAAACTGATTCAGTCAGAAAAAATGGCTTCACTTGGTCGCTTAGTTGCCGGTGTCGCACACGAACTTAACAACCCTATAAGTTTTGTCTTTGGCAATATGTATGCCTTGCAATCTTATGAAAAAAGCTTTCTTCAGTACCTTGAGGCAGTACATCAAAACATCAGCATAGAAGAGCGCGACAAGCTAAGGGAAAAACTCAAAATTGATCGTATACTTGATGATATTAAACCACTTATAGAAGGCTCACTCGAAGGTTCAGAGCGTGTTAAAACCATTGTTCAAGAATTGCGCCGTTTTTCCACCCCCAAAATAAATGCCGTTGAATGTTTTAATCTCGTTGATTTAGTCAAAAGCGCCATTCATTGGGTGACACACTCAGCACTTGTTAAGCCTAAAATTATTACCCGATTACCTGACAAACTATACATTACGGCCAATGAAGGTTATATCCACCAAATACTGATAAATCTTTTACAAAATGCGCTGGATGCTGTCGAAGAATGCTCAACACCAACAATAGAAATTTCCATGTCTATTGGGGAGAAAAAAGGGCACAAAAACGGCAAAGACCGTGTCATAAATATTACCTGTCGTGATAACGGTGTCGGTATATCCGAAGAAAATCTACTGAGTATTTTCGACCCGTTTTTTACCACAAAACCTGTTGGGAAAGGCACAGGGCTTGGCTTATACATTAGCTATGAACTCGCAACTGAACAGTGTAATGGTAGCTTACAGGGTGAAAATCACCCTGACGGCGGAGCCATATTTACCTTAATTTTACCTATAGAGCACAACGCCAATGTTTAATGTCCTATGGCTACAATCAGGCGGGTGCGGGGGCTGTAGCCTATCCCTACTCAATGCCGAATCTCCCAATTTAATGACGCGTTTTAAAAGCGCGCAAATAAATATACTTTGGCATCCTTCTTTAAGTGAAGCCTCAACTGATGAATTCATACAGATTATTGATGACATCATCTCGAATAAAACCCAACTAGATGCACTTTGCCTTGAAGGGTCTGTCATGCAAGGTCCCAATGGCACAGGTAAATTCCATATGCTTGCAGGCACAAGCAAGCCGATGATGACATGGCTTGAAGAACTTGCCGAAAAAGCACAATACACACTCGCTATTGGTTCATGCGCTGCTTTTGGTGGCATCACCGCCGCTGGCAATAATCCTGGCGACGCATGTGGTCTGCAATATGACGGCAAGGAACTTGGTGGATTACTAGGAACCCACTGGCAATCTCGTAGCAAGTTCCCCGTGATAAATGTCGCAGGTTGTCCCACACATCCAGATTGGGTAACCGACGTACTCACTCAACTAGCAATGAGTGATTTACGCACTGAACACCTCGACGAGTTTAACCGCCCTCGCGCCTATACTGATCATTTAGTGCATCACGGATGCGCCCGTAATGAATATTACGAATACAAAGCCAGCGCCGAAACCTTGGGTGATGTCGGTTGCATGATGGAACATAAAGGTTGTTTGGGTACGCAAGCCCGTGCCGACTGTAATATTCGCCCATGGAATGGCAAAGGCTCTTGCCTAGATGGTGGCTACCCTTGCATCAATTGCACCGCGCCAGAATTTGAAGAACCCAAACAAAGTTTTACCGAAACACCTAAAATCGCGGGCATACCTATTGGGCTACCGACAGACATGCCAAAAGCATGGTTTGTGGCACTGGCATCACTCTCAAAAGCGGCAACACCTAAACGCTTAAAAGACAATGCAACCGCGAGTAAAATCGTTACACCACCTGGAAAGCAGTCGTGAACATTCTCTTTTGCGAGAAAAAATAAATGACCAGAAAAATCCTGGGGCCCTTTAACCGCGTAGAAGGCGATCTTGAAGTCAAAGTCGAAATCACCGATGGCGTGATAAGTAAAGCGTGGGTGAACTCCCCACTTTATCGTGGCTTTGAGCAAATTCTGCAAGGCAAGCCACCGATGGATGCACTGACTTACACCCCGCGCATCTGTGGTATTTGTTCTGTTTCACAATCCGTCGCCTGCGCAAGCGCACTGGCGCAAGCTCAACGCATCACACCACCACCTAACGGTCAATTAGTCTCAAACCTAATACTAGCGTGTGAAAACCTTGCCGATCATTTAACCCATTTCTACCTGTTTTTTATGCCCGACTTTGCCCGTGATATCTACCAAAATAAACCCTGGCACAAAAGCATCGCAACTCGCTTTCGCGCCCAAACAGGCACAGCAACTGCCACTATGCTAAAAGCCCGCGCCGAGTTTATGCACATCACAGGCATACTCGCAGGTAAATGGCCTCACACCTTAAGCATTCAACCAGGTGGAACAACCACCTCCGCCAGCGCATCCGATAAGATACAACTATCAGGGATTTTGGCTAGCTTCCGAGAGTTTTTAGAGACACAACTTTTTGCCGACGCGCTGGAAAATATCAGCCAACTCGAAAGTGACGATGCACTAAAAGCATGGATTGAAAATCACTCACAATCTGACTTTGCTCAATTCCTAAAAATTGCCGAAGATTTAGAGTTGGATAAGCTAGGTCAAATCAACGCCCACTTTATGAGTTATGGCGTATACACATTTGAGGATAAATCATTTCTGCCGCAAGGCATCTGGACCAATAAGCACACAATAGGCGGGCCAAGCGAGCTAGACACAAACCTGATCAAAGAAGATATTTCCAATAGCTGGATGCTCTCCCAACACGGTGCAAAACACCCCTTTCAAGGCAATACACTACCCGATCCTGACCAATCTAATGGCTACAGCTGGTGCAAAGCACCTCGCTACAACGATCAAGTCATCGAAGTTGGTGCGCTCGCAAGACAAGTCATCGCCAGCCATCCACTCGCGCTTGATCTAGTAAAAAACAGCCAAAGCAATGTGCGTAACCGTGTCATAACGCGAATTTTAGAACTCGCTAGAATCATCCCGGAAATGGAAAACTGGGTTAAACAAATCAAACCTGACGAGCCTTTCCAAGTGACTAGCAGGCTACCCGACGAAGCCGAAGGGCAAGGAATAATCGAAGCCGCGCGTGGAAGCCTAGGACACTGGGTGCACATCCGCAATGGCAGGATATTGAATTACCAGATTATTGCACCAACAACTTGGAATTTCTCACCGAGGGACAAAGATGATCTAGCAGGGGCATTAGAACAAGCTTTGCTGGAAACAGTGATTAATGAAGATGGCAAGGATTCTGTGGCTATTCAGCATATCGTGAGATCGTTTGATCCTTGTATGGTTTGTACAGTCCACTAAAAAATCTTCATCACTCAACAAATTTTAGTATTAGCATATAGAGATCACTATTTATGAGTAAAGTAGACAAAACTACCCAGCTAGAAGCTGACAAAAAGTTTATTAAAATAGCTGACTATTTTATTGATGAGGCCAACAAACAGTGTAGTAATGTCGATCATCGATTAGTTAATGCCTCTTTACTTTATGCTTCGGCACGTTTTAGTGCGTTTATTACGGCGTCTTTATCTGAATCGAAAGAGAGTTTTGAAGAAGGAACAGAGGCTGCGATTGCTTTTTATTTAGACGAGTTTAAGAAGATGCTTAAAGAGCATATGGAGCAATACAAATCGACTTTCGACAAGCGCGCTACACCACATCACCCGCATTAAACAAACACAAATAAAAAGTGGCGAAGCATAAACGCCGAATCATTATTCGCAACTAAAATAATAAGCAACCCTAACTGCTCCAATAGTATCGCCACCGCGTACGATAGTGTCGCTAGTTCATGATAGATTTTATGACATCCTTGTCAAAAATCGAT
>CAYUVE010000162.1:0-5228 GCA_964447985.1 uncultured Thiotrichales bacterium | reverse complement strand
TAACAACCTAAGGAGATTTAGGCTTCTTATCCATACAGACTATGGGACAGCAGTGAGTGATATGGCATTATTTTCTCTGGTTTCTTGGTACTCAGCGCCAGCACAGTAACCAACTTACCTCTACCAACCACTGGGCCACTAAGCACAATCACCGGCCGATGACTTTTAGTCATCTCAGGTTCGACAAATCCTTGAGAAAAATCACATAGCAAGATTTGCCCTGGACGAGGATGAAATTCAATTGCCACTTCAATACATTCCTTGTATTTTAACTAGTTGATTCAGTCTATCATATAGACCGCTTAACTAATTATATGCAGAGTGTGAAGCGAACATCTTATAATTTATTGCCTAGGCAAAATCATGTGGCAAGAGCAACGCAACCAAACCCAGCCAGATGAACAGGCATATCTAAATATGCTGAAAGAACTTTAAATTCACTCTTATATGGCCGGAACAGTGCCTGAAACCTTCAGTTGAACTCATTTTATCCATTAGACCATGAAAGCTCACTCCTACCTCATAAAAGCACCTGCACACTTAAATAGTGCACATGCCTTATTGGCATCCAATCTTGACGAACGCACTGCTTCAATAAGCTCAATCAAGGAAAGCGTTTCAGCAGTAGAAGCATTTTTAAACGAACTAGGCGAGCTATGTTATGGATACGAAAGTCATAGACATAAACCTAATATGCAGTCACCTGATAACCGTTTAATCAATTTAGGGCGAAATTTACGTATGGCAGAAAGTGAAAGAAAAAATGCAAAGCATAAAATGCAGGTGGCTTATGCTTCATTAACCTCTAAGAAGCTAGCAAAAGGTAATACCCCTACATACCAGAGGTTTTCCCTTGTCTTTGACGTACGTAATGAAATTACGCACCCCAAGGCATCAATCTTGGACATAACAAGCACGGCAGTAACTCCACCAAAAACTGAGCAAAAACTTGCGAAACGATTACAAGCTTATGGTTTTATAAACAACGGCAATCATCAATATGATTGGACTAATATCGTTAGCAACCATGAATTTGCTGTTTGGGCTTATCAATCGGTAATGGATATGATGATCTTTATTTTTAAATACTGGCCTTATCCGGATGCAATCGATGCTTATCACCAGCTCTATGGTTTACGACAAACGTAGCCTGGATGTAATGTAATGAAACCTAGGAACAAAAACCTTAAGTAATCTCCAGGATGCCACTCCACTCTATCCGAGCCACGAAACTTGGTTTAGCAACACCAAGCGAAATATAGCTTGAATCACCCTTTTGTCTTAAATTGATAAAACTATTAAGGTAGATTAAGGTAAAACATATACGCTAATAGTCCGAAGGGTGATCAATGTCGAATAAGGTGCTTGTGTTGTTTGCGCACCCTGCGCAGGAATACTCGGAAGTGAATATGCCGATGTTCGATATTGCCAAAAAAGCTGAAGGCGTTACTAGTGTAGATTTATACGCAGAATACCCTAAGCACGATATCGATGTAAAAATCGAGCAGGAAAGATTACTACAACACGATGTAGTGATTTTTCTATTTCCGCTCTATTGGTATTCCACCCCTGCCATATTGAAAGACTGGATGGATCTGGTGCTGCAATACGGCTTTGCGTATGGCCATGATGGTAATGCCTTAAAAGACAAACTGTTCTTACCCGTGATTAGTACTGGCGGTCCTGAAAACGCCTATTGCGAAGAAGGTGCCAACCACTTTGGACTTCGTGAGTTGTTACGTCCGCTAGAGCAAACCGCTAACTTTTGCGGCATGCATTTTATTGCGCCATTCGTTATTTTTGGTGCAAGAACAGCGGTAGAAGACAAGCATTTAAATGATCATTTAGAACAATGGCAACGTTTACTCAACGCACTGGTTGAGAATCGGCTGGATCTAGACAAAGCCAAAGACCTGGAACATTTATCTATAGATTTTGACGGAGTCATACAATGACCGCGTATTTTATCCAGGCGTTTATTTACTTGGTTGCCGCTGTTATCGCGGTACCCATTGCCAAGCGTTTAGGCTTGGGTTCGGTACTGGGTTATCTTATTGCCGGTGTGGTTATTGGCCCGCTAACGGGTTTAGTGGGTTCTGAAACCTTAACCATTCAACACTTCGCTGAGTTTGGCGTGGTCATGATGTTGTTCTTAGTCGGGCTTGAACTCGAACCACGTTTGTTATGGGAAATGCGTAACAAACTGATTGGGCTGGGCGGTCTGCAAGTCATGCTTTCCAGTGTATTGATTATGGCGGTGTGTTTAGTCTTTGGCCTGGATTGGCGTATAGCGCTTGCCATTGGTTTGATGTTATCACTTTCTTCGACAGCGATTGTGCTACAAACCTTTCAGGAAAAAGGCCTAGCAAAAACAGAAGGTGGCAGATCGGCTTTTTCCGTTCTGCTATTCCAGGATATTGCCGTTATTCCCATGCTGGCGTTTATTCCTTTGCTCGCTATACCCGAGTTGTTCGATGTGGGCAGTGTTAGCGTGGATGCGCATGATGATCATACTATCGACATTGTTTCGGGCTTATCGGACTGGCTTTACGCTTTAGTGGTTCTTGGTTCAATTGCCTTTGTAATTATTGGTGGGCATTACTTGAGCCGGCCACTATTTCGTTTTATTGCTAATACTGGCTTACGCGAAATGTTTACGGCATCAGCGTTGTTATTGGTTATTGGTATTGCAGCATTAATGAGCCTGGTAGGTTTATCCCCCGCATTAGGCACGTTTCTCGCTGGCGTTGTGCTGGCTAACAGCGAATTTCGTCATGAACTAGAAACGAATATTGAACCTTTTAAAGGTATTTTGCTGGGTTTGTTTTTTATCACCGTCGGTGCTGGAATTAGTTTTGAGATCGTTGGCGAAAACTTTGGCATTGTTATGTCAGCCGTGCTCGCCATTATGCTGTTAAAAGCAGGCATATTATTGCTGCTTGCCCGGATCTTCAAGATTCATCGCCAAGAGGCCTGGTTATTTGCCTTAAGCCTGGCGCAAGCCGGTGAGTTTGGTTTTGTCCTGTTAAGCTTTTCAGTGCAAAACCATGTGATACCGCAAGATATTGCTGACATTCTGTCACCGATTATTGCTATCACCATGTTTCTAACACCGCTATTGTTTATTGTCTTTGATCGCGTGGTGCTTAAGTTTTATCAAAGCCAAGACGAAGAGCGTGAGGCCGACGACATTAACGATAGCGGCAAAGTCATCATTGCTGGCGTCGGTCGATTTGGCCAAATTGTTAATCGCTTGTTAGTGGCAAATGATATCCCCACTGTCGTGTTAGATCACGATGCCAGCATTATCGACAATGTACGTAGATTTAAAATGAAAAGCTGGTATGGCGATGCCAGCCGTCCTGACTTGTTACATACTGCAGGTATTGAAGACGCGAAACTACTGGTGATCGCCATTGATGATCAGAACCGCGCTCTCGATATGGTGACCCACGTTAAGGAGTTTCATTCACATGTGAAAGTGCTAGCACGCGCATTTGATAGAACACACGGCTACAAACTAACCGAAGCCGGTGCCGACATTGTGGTATCCGAAACATTTTACTCAGCCTTAGAGCTGGGCGGTGAAGCCTTAAAAGCTTTAGATTTACATCCGTTTAAAGTTGAACAAATGAAATCGGTATTTAGAAAAACGGATCAGCAAACACGAAATACCGTCTATAACGAGTGGCTACAAGGTGATATCAACAATCGCTATAGCAAAAATTTCATCGCTTTATTCTCTGAAATCGAAAAACACTTAGCTAATGAATTAAAGCGTAGTCGTATTGATGGCCATGATAATTCTGAAACAGGATGGACTCCGCCACCAAAAACGTATTTAGACGAGACTGACTAATTCGTTCCGTGTGTAACAAAATATGGAAGGAAATTTCAAAGTTCTTGCTTCGCGTCAATAGTTCTACTTAATAACATTTATAGGAGAATATAGTGACCACGACAAAAATCCACGCTGGCGATACCTTTCCGGATATTGAGGTGAATGCCCTAAACGGCGATACCATCACGCTAGGCCAACCGGCCGCCGGCTGCGACTGGCAGCTAGTAGTCGTGTATCGCGGTAAGCACTGTCCAATGTGCACACGCTATCTCAATAACCTTGAAGCCATTAAACAGGATTTGGCAGATATCCATGTTGACATGATTGCCGTATCCGGTGACAGCAAAGCACAACTTGAGGAGCACTTAAGCATGCTGGAAGTCTCATTTCCCCTTTACTACGGTCTTAGCCAAGCACAGATGCAGCAATTAGGGCTATATATTTCTCTGCCAAGATCAGAAAATGAAACCGACCATAACTTTGCCGAACCGGGTATGTTTGTGGTTAACCAAGACGGTAATTTACAAGTCGTTGATATATCCAACAACCCATTTGCACGACCGGAAATCGATACTTTCTTATCGGGGCTACAATGGATCAGAAACCCGGAGAATAATTATCCTATTCGTGGAACAGCTAGTTATATGTAAATAGTGATCGAGATAATTCTTTATTAATTCTTAGCGGTTAGCATGATGTATAGTAAACTACCTATGTTTGGTGGCTCAACCAAGACGCTCTAACTTAGAGCTATCTATAAGCACGCAGCTCGTAAGCCCTGAATTAATAAAAAATGTCAGCTTATTTATGTTTAATTACATAGACTCATATCTCCATGGTAACAAAATAGGCGTACTAGTTATATTTAGCTGTACAGATGAATTTTCATTTAACACTAAGCAGTTCAAAGATTTATCTAAAAATATTGGTATGCATATCGCAGCGTCACGTCCAAAATCCATAGACTATGAATCATTAGACCCCATCTTCATTAACAAAGAGTTAAGTTACACTAGAAATAGTATTGAAGACTTAAGCCCAGATGAAAGGCTAAGAGCCATGGATAAAGCCATAAAAAACATAAAAAGAGATTATTGCCTGCTAGATCAACCGTTTATAATAAACCCTGAAACCACCGTTTTAGAAGAAATTCTAAGAGTTTCAGCTGAACTTGGTGTCACAATCGAAATCACAGACTATAAGCGACTCGAAGCAAGTTAAACTCAAATAATATAAATTATGATCAAATACTGGAGCAAACTTGTTCACCAACTGGACCCTTATGTGCCGGGTGAACAACCTAAAATGAGCAATCTCATTAAGCTTAATACTAATGAGAACCCTTATGGCCCATCGCCCAAGGTGGTTAATGCCTTAAAGAATGAGG
>CAYUVE010000161.1:0-5231 GCA_964447985.1 uncultured Thiotrichales bacterium | reverse complement strand
CAGCAGTTAACAGCAGATGTTTCATGGTCGAGTGACGCCGACGAAGAAACATCAGCAGTTAACAGCAGATGTTTCATGGTCGAGTGACGCCGACGAAGTCGTTCTTAATGTCGATGATATTCATATCGCTAACCCAGACTTAACATTGTCGGGCGCGCTTGCTGCGCATTTACCAAATGTAGCAGCTAATTCGCCATATATTGATGCTCAGTTTGATGTGGAATATGCAGATATTGCCAAGCGGCAACGCTATTTACCAGCTAAGCTCATGCCCGAAAAGTCTTTGAAGTGGTATGACCGCGCATTGAGAGGCGGTCATTTATCTCAAGGAAAAATTACCCTACACGGAGATTTGGCAGCGTTTCCGTTTAAAAGCGGTGGCGGACAATTTTCTGTCGATGCACATATCAACAATGGTGATCTAGCTTATACCAAGGGTTGGCCAGCCTTGGAGCAGATTGATGCAGACTTGAGAATTCGTAATGCGGCAATAGAAGTGTTAGCTAATCGCGGTAAGATGTTTTCGACAACAATTCATCAAGCCAAGATGTCGGTGGCAGATTTTAGTGTTAAGCCTGCAATAATGACCGTGACCGGCCAGGCCAGCGGCCCGAGTTCTGATGCTTTATTATTTTTAGGTCAAAGCCCTCTTAAGGAACGTTTTAAGAACTCGCTTGATGTTCTCTCAGTAGAGGGGGTCAGTGAGGTATCACTGCAGCTTGATATTCCGATACCGGGTCGGACTGAGGTATCTGGCCAGATGGAGCTAATTGATAATCGACTCTCAGTTGCTAATGATGAGTTCGTTGCCAGTGAGATTAATGGTGAGTTAGGTTTCGATAATCGAGGCCTAAACGGTCAAGCAATTGTCGCAACAATTTTAGATATGCCCGTTAAGGTTGATATTGAACCAATCATTGATGGGGATAAGCGCGGGACTAAATTTACAGGGTACGGCAAGGGGGATATCGCAACTTACGCAAAATTAAGTGGTTTGCCTTGGTTGCGAGAAAAAGCAGAAGGAGGCTCGGAATGGAAAGCGCAAGTTGATATTGTCGGTGGGCAGCCTGAGCTCTATGTTGAGTCAGATTTGGTAGGAGTTTCAAGTCGATTTCCCTACCCTTTTTCAAAAAACACTGGTGAAATAAAAACATTTTCTTTGGCGACAACTTTGCCGTTTGGTAGTGAGCTTGTCGAGCTATCCTTTGGTTCAGATATTCAGGCTGAAATGCTTGTCCGATCCGAAAACGACGTAAATTATCTTTCTATATTAAACGTCGGTGTCAATGCTCGCCCAGCGAGATTGGTAGCCGGAACACAGGGTATATTTGTTAATGGCGAGCTCGATAGCCTGGTTCTTGAAGAGTGGTTAGATTTGGCAGACGTAGTATCCGATGAGGGGCAGTCTGGTGGGTCATTGCCGATGGATATTAGTTTGGCTTTGTCTGAGGCCGATTTATTTGGGTATAAGTGGAAAAATATAGTTAGCCATTCAAAGTTCGTTAATGGTCAATGGGATATCACAGCAGATGGAGAAGGTTTGCGGGGTGTGTTGCAAACCAATGGTCACGGCTCTGATGCGCATATCAGTTTGCGTATGGATGAGTTGGCGATAGCTACGACTGCTTTGCCTAAACAAGAAAATGACGGTAGTGGAGAAAACTTGGATCCTCAGGTGTTGCCAACCTTTGATGTCAGAGTGGATAAGTTTAAATTCGATCAGCTTGACCTAGGGCAGGTTGCTTTTACATCTAGCCGTATCAAGCAAGGTCAACATATTGGTGATATCGCCATTCGTTCTGAAACGTTTTTAATGGCTGGTGCAGGTAATTGGACTCGCATAGCAAATGATCAGCGTTCGTCATTCAATGTCACGGTTGAATCTGAAGACCTTGCGAAAATGCTTGAACAGTTAGATTATGCTTCTGACAATATCAGAGGTGGTCAGGCGTTGCTTACTGCTAATGTTTTTTGGCAAGGCGCGCCGACAGATTATTCGCATAGTAGGCTAAATGGACAATTGGGCTTAACGGTTAACGATATCAACTTTAGCGATATTGACCCAGGTGCTGGCAGAGTATTTGGTTTGCTAAGTATCCAAGCTTTGCCGCAGCGCCTAAGCCTAGATTTCTCTGATCTCTTTAAGAAAGGTCTGCAAATAAAAGCTATAAACGGTAATTTTGCAGTTAAGAATGGTGATGCGGTGACCGATGATTTGGTTATGCAAGGTACGGCAGCGCGCATTGATTTAGCTGGTAGGATTGGTTTGGTGGAGCAAGACTACGATCAGATCCTGGCGGTAACGCCAGAAGTAGGGTCTAGTTTACCCTTGGTTGGTGCTGCGGTTGCGGGCCCAGCGGGTGCTGGAGTGGGGACAGCGATTATGTTTTTGCATAAATTGTTTAATCCAAAAATCTTGCACTACAAATATCAAATTACTGGCTCGTGGGACGATCCGCAAGTGGTTCAACTGAAAAGTACTAGTGATGGTAATGCTGATGAGGAATCAGCAAGCAATAACGATGACCGATAATAAAATTACTAAATTCAATGTCGCCGCGATTCAAATGGCATCCGGGCCAAGCGTCAGCGCTAATCTAATGGAAGCTGAAAGGCTGCTTGCTATTGCGGTAGAGCGTGGCGCATCACTTTGTGTCTTACCTGAGAATTTTTCATTCATGGGTATGAGCGAGCAAGATAAATTGCGTGTTGCCGAAGTAGAAGGTACTGGGCCGGTACAAGATTTTTTGGCTAACCAGGCAAGCAAGCTCGGTATTTGGTTGGTCGGAGGAACGATACCGATTAGCAGTAATGATCCTCAGCGCGTAAGGGCGGCGGCGTTGTTATTTGATGATAGCGGTAAGCGTGTCGAGCGTTACGATAAGATGCATTTGTTTGATGTTAACCTTGAAGAAGGTAACGAGCAGTACATGGAGTCTGCGGCAATTGAACCGGGTGACGAGGTCAGTTGTTGCGACACGCCACTGGGTAAATTGGGCTTGGCGGTTTGTTATGATCTGCGTTTTCCAGAACAGTTTAGGCAAATGGCAGAAGGAGATATCGATATTATCATATTGCCGTCCGCATTTACTGCCACAACTGGCAAGGCACACTGGCATCATCTTGTCTGCGCGCGCGCGATTGAAAACTTGTCATATGTGGTGGCGCCTAATCAAGGTGGCTACCACATTAACGGCCGAGAAAGTTATGGTCACTCAATGATTGTTGATCCTTGGGGAAATATACTAGATTGTCTTGACAGTGGCTCGGGTGTAGTGGTGGCGGAAATAGACCATGAGGTTATTGCTCGCGTGAGAAAAAACTTTCCCGCGCTAGAGCATCGACGTCTTGGCTGTCGATCGCCTTTTTAAAAGTTGGAAACAAGGGAGTTGTCAATGTCGGCTGACATAATACTTACCGTTGAAGAGCTACACTTTGGTTATGGCCAGCGTGTTATTGCCGACGGCATGGATATCGCGGTAGAGCGCGGCAAGATAACAACAATTATGGGCCCTAGCGGTACAGGCAAGACCACGCTTTTGCGTATGATTGGCAGCCAAGTGCAGCCACATTCTGGCGACATTGTTTTTGACGGTAAGAGTATTCCAGCCATGAGCAAGCGGCAGTTGCTGGAAGCGCGCAAGCACATGGGCTTGTTGTTTCAGGCCAGTGCCTTATTTACCGGCTTCAATGTTTACGATAACGTTGCCTTTCCGTTAAGGGAACATACTAATCTCTCCGAGCAAATGATTCGTCATTTGGTTTTGTCAAAGCTCGAGGCGGTAGGTTTGCGTGGTGCGGCGCAGCTTACACCAGCCGAGCTCTCAGGTGGTATGGCCAGACGTGTGGCTTTGGCGAGGGCGATTGCCTTAGATCCGCGTTTAATGATGTATGACGAGCCCTTTGTCGGACAAGACCCCATTACTATGGCAGTTATCACGCGCCTAATTAAGCTGCTCAATGACAGCTTGGGCATGACAAGTATTATCGTTTCTCACGATGTCCATGAGGTGATGGCGATATCAGACTATGTTTATATGATTTCGGAAGGCAAGGTAATTGCCAAGGGTTCTCCCGACGAGCTGCGCCAGTCAGATTCCCCCTGGGCTCAACAATTCCTATGTGCCGAACCCGATGGCCCCGTTTCTTTCCAGTATCCCGCCGGTGACTATAAAGATGATTTATTTGTTGCTGTTGATTAACGCTGCTAGGCGGTCGCCGGGCTGGAGTAAAAATTATGTTTGAGCCCCTACGCTTGATTGGTGAGGCCGCGCTACGTGTACTGGCACGTACCGGTAAAGCGACTCTGTTTATTAGTAATGTCGTGGCGAGTTTGCCGGCAATGTTACGGCGATTTTCCTTGGTTATTACGCAGCTTTATGAAGTTGGAGTGCTATCTATTGCCATTATTGTTATTTCCGCTTTGGCGGTTGGCATGGTGCTAGGTTTGCAGATGTTTTATACCTTGCAAGACTTTGGTTCTGAGCAGATTTTGGGTCAGGTTGTGGCCTTGGCCTTAGTGCGTGAGCTAGGTCCGGTCTTATCGGGCTTGTTATTTGCTGGCCGTGCTGGCTCGGCTTTGACTGCCGAAATCGGCTTGATGAAAGCCACTGAGCAGCTATCAAGTATGGAAATGATGGCAGTGGATCCAATAAAGCGTGTGGTCGCGCCGCGTTTCCTCGCTGGGGTTTTATCTATGCCTTTACTGGCAGCGATGTTTAGTGCCGTCGGGATAATTGGTGGCTACCTCGTTGGTGTCGGTATGCTGGGTGTCGATAGCGGTGCGTTTTGGTCTTTAATGCAAGCCAATGTGGACCTCTACGACGATATTGTTAACGGGATTATTAAAAGTTTTGTATTTGGCATCATCATTACGTGGATTGCTGTGTTTGAAGGCTATGATGCTAAACCCACTGCAGAAGGTGTGAGTCGGGCGACAATGCGTACCGTCGTGCACAGTGCTTTTGCTGTATTAGCTTTTGATTTTATTTTGACTGCGCTGATGTTTGGAGGAGACTAGTCATGTATACCAGAATGACGGAGATTACGGTTGGGCTGTTTGTCGCCGTTGGTATCGCGGCCTTGGTAATGCTAGCGATGAAGGTAAGTAATCTAGGTGCTTTTTCGGATACCGAGGGTTACAACATTAACGCTCGCTGTGAAAACATTGGTGGTTTAAAAGTGCGTTCACCGGTGAGATTGTCGGGTGGTAGAGACGGCCGCGTCAGCAG
>CAYUVE010000160.1:0-5246 GCA_964447985.1 uncultured Thiotrichales bacterium | reverse complement strand
CGAGACGACCAATTTCTTCTCCGGTATCCACTTTAGTCACAGCAGTATTAAAAATTAGGTGACGACGTTTATCGTCACGACGATCATCTTCTATTTTTGGAACATTTAAGCCATAGCTAGACATATTCAACTCCTCGCTTTACAAGCGACTAGCGGCCACTGCCGCACCAAGTAAACCACACTGCTCATTGGTCACAATATGCACCGGAAACTTCGGCATTAACCGGGACATCTTGCCCTTAGCCTGAAAGGCTTCAATAAAAGTCTTACTTTGTAATAACTGACTATTCTTAGCGGCCACACCACCGGTAAGATAAACACCACCGAAGGCTAAATTTGTTAAGGCGAGATTACCGGCTACCGAACCATAAATCGAAGTAAAGATTTGCATGGTCTTGCTCGCGGCGGTATCGGATTCGGCGGTGGCAATAGCAGCGGCATCAGCGTCAGAAGGTAAAGAGGTTTGGGTGTCGGTAGCGTCGCAGACAAACTGAAAGATATGCGTGATGCCTGGGCCTGATAGCACCTGCTCTATAGAGCAATAACCGTTTCGTTCTATATAGTATTCGCTGAGCGCCGCGGTATCTTTATCGAACGGGGCGAAGTTGCTATGACCGCCTTCGGAAGCCACAACGTGGTATTGATTATTGAGTGATATTAGCTGCGCAACACCCAAGCCCGTCCCTGCACCCAACACCATACGGTGTCCGTCCTCATGGTTTTCGCCATCTTGCAAGGTAATGAGATCTTGCTCTTCCATTACCGTGACGCCATAACCCATGGCGGCAAAATCATTGATTAGCGCAATTTTCTTAATGCCGGTAGCTGTCGAGAGCTTATGGCTATCAAGTTCCCAAGGAAGGTTTGTCGCCTGCGCGGTGTAGTGATCACCATTTTTATTAACGGGACCAGCGATACCTAAACATAAGGCCTCTATGTCATAGGTGCCAACTTCCGAAATAAACTCGGACACCACGGCATCGAAACTTGGAAAATCACCACTGGCAAAACGATGGGCATAGAGTGTCTTAAAACCTTTGCTCGATGTTTCAAATAAGCTTAGTAATGTTTTTGTCCCACCAATATCGCCAGCAATTAAAAGCATTCAGGATTCCTATATTAGGATGCGGCCTGTTTCAAATATTGTGCAGCATCGGCATCGACAAACCAGGTGAGTTCAGCACGGGGATGTAGCCGCTGCACTGGCAGAAGCTCGTCCATTTCTAGAGCTTTGTCACCTAGGACAGTTTGTAAAATATCAGCTTTACCCTCACCGCTGGCAAATATAATGACGTGATTAGCATTATTGATAACAGGATAAGTCAGGCTAACACGCCAGCTATCGAACTTCTCGACGTAAACAGGCGTTGTCAGATGATTGTCTTCCTCTAGAGCAGGCGTCCCGGGAAATAATGAAGCAATGTGGCCATCCGGACCGATACCAAGTAGGACTAAATCGAATAAGGGCAATTCGTAAACACAAGGCACGTGGTGCGCTAATGTTTCGGCATAGCGGGTAGCGGCTTCTTCGTGGTCCGCAAGCTCTGCCGGAATGCGATGAATATTTTCCTCAGGGATAGGCACATGAGAAAGTAAGGTTTCTTTCGCCATGCGATAATTGCTGTCGTCGTGATCGGGCGGAACGCAGCGTTCGTCACCAAAATAGACAAAAACATGGCGCCAATCTATTTGCTCTTTATAAGGTGACAAGGCCAGTAGAGAATAAAGCATCCTTGGCGTACTGCCACCAGCTAGGGCGATATGAAACTCACCTTGGTCAGCAATAGCGTCTTCTGCCAGATCCATGACGCGATTGGCTGCGGCCTCACATAAGGCGCTGGCGTTCGCATAAACTTCCAAACCAGTATGGTGCATGATGTACTCCCTGTGTATTCAATATGTTACAAGAACCTTCCTCAAAATTACTACGCTCGCAGTTACAGCGTTATAATGAACTCAAAATACTCATTTACTCCGTGTAAACTCCGTTTTTTCGTTCATTTTCGCCTCGTCTCTGCTTCGCTCGTGACATTTTGAAAAACGTTCTACTTGTCTTGGGTTAGCGGCGTTTCACGCCATAACTCAAAATCACAGTTTTTCATTCAATGTACGCATCTTATATGCCAGAATAGTGTCAAATATTGCAGTTTTTATATTTTCGAGGAGATTATGGGAACCACCGTATTAATTGCTGGCGCATTATTCATTATTGGCTTAACGATCGGTGGGATCGCGGGCCGTTGGCGAGGCCAACACGATAACAAGTCAAAGCAGCTTGAAGAGGAAGTCGATAAGTTGCGTAACGACATGAACGACTATAAAGAAGAAGTCGGCGAGCACTTCCATAAGACCGGTGAGTTGTTCAATACCATGACCCAGAACTATCGCGAAATCTACGAGCATCTTGCTACTGGGGCACAAAAACTATCCAATGATGAAGCCAGTATCTTCCAGCTCAATGGTTTTAACGATGCGCCAAAACTTAGCGACAGTTCCTCGGATTCTACCGTGCCAAGCGGCGAGTCGGATAAGCCACCGCAAGCGCCTAATGATTATCCAATGCCAGATGATTTGGATGTGTCAGCAGATGAAACGAGCGAGCTTAAAAAACCTTAAGTCTTAGTTTTTAGCGCAAGCTCGCTCAAGTGTGACAAAAGAATAGCTATAGCGGTTTTTCTCATCGGCATCATGGCGTTCCCAATGCGTCTCCGTCCATTCCGAGCAGTCAATCTTCGGAAAATAAGCCAGCTGTTCTTGCGGGGTGTCGGCAATGTCGATTTCCGTATCCACGTATGTCAGATACAGCCGATCCGCCATCGACAGCATAGCCGAGTAGAGTTTTGCGCCGCCAATGACCATTAGCTCATCAATACCTTGTTGGTCGGCATGAGCTAGGGCTTGTTCGACAGAGCGAACCATCGTGCAGCCCTCAACGATATAGTCTGTTTGTCGGCTTAAAACGATATTCTCCCTTCCTGGCAAAGGCTTACCTATCGACTCATAGGTATTTCGCCCCATGAGAATGGGTTTGCCCATGGTGACGGATTTAAAATGTTTCAGATCCGCTGGCAGGTGCCAAGGTAAAGTATTGTTAAGGCCAATCAGATGGTTATTATCCATGGCGGCAATAAGAGAGAGTTTCATGGTTTGGATATTTAGGTTTTTCTGCGATCTGGTGAATTCTTATAGACTAAGATATTAACCATTCTTATTTTGCAATCAAACAGTTATTTCAACTGTTTATCTCATTGTGCTGATATTTCAATGGGTATACTAAATAGCGATGGGGTCTAAGTCATCTTTGAAACTGGAACGTCTGTTACGAGACGGCTATCGCTACGCTTTGTGTTTAACACATCATCCGACAAAAGCAGAAGATCTATTGCAGGACGCCTGGTTAGCCGTATTAAAAGCTAAAGGCCCACATGAAAAAAGCTATTTATATAGTGCGATTCGCACACGTTTTATCAATCAAAACAAGCGCGAATTATTAGTTCCTATAGTTTCGATAGAGGAAGATGAAATTGGCGGTGCTGAGTCGCTGATAGGTGTATCGGATATATCTCTAGACGATAAGGAGTTGGAAAAATCTTTAGGAATACTACGCCCAGTTGAGCGCGAAGCATTATTTCTATCAGTCGTCGAGGGATTTACCGCCGATGAAATCGCCTCGCGTACTGATCGGCCCCGTGGCACGGTACTCAGCCTAATTCATCGATCAAAGAAAAAACTAAAAGATTATCTCGACCAAGAACAGCGAGAGGTTAAGCTATGAATGTGAGCAACTTAGATAATCACATCAGTATGTATTATCAAGCACAGCAGCTGAGCGAAACAAAATTAAGTCAACTATTAGACTTAGCAGATAACGCTGATACTCAAGAGCAACAAGGTCTGCGTTGGTTACGACAACGAAATATTGCTATCGCTGCAATGTTGTTAGTGTTTACTATTTCAATAGTAAAGTTCATGCAGCCAGCACAAATATCCACGCCTAGTCTCGCACGCCTAGTCTCACAAGAGATTGCCTTGAACCACGAAAAACGCTTAGCGCCGGAATTTATCGTGGACGATTATCGTCTGCTAACACAGAAAATGACTAAGCTTGATTTTAACCTTATAGCATCTAAAAGAATTAATAGCTTGGAATTAAAACTCGTTGGTGCGCGCTACTGCTCTATTCATGGTCAGCTTGCTACGCAATTAAAGTTGGTTGATGCTCAAGGAGTGTCACATACTCTTTATCAGACTCTGCTTAATGATGAACTCAGCCGCTTGCCCGAAGATACGTATCTCGTTAACGGTGTTAAGGTAGAGCAATGGCAAGAAGGTGGTTTGTTTTTTGGCTTCGCAGAGAACATGTAGTAAATTTAATAGCTCGTATTATTTAATAAAGAAATTTTGCTAAAAATTTATGTATGTCTACGATATAAGTTTATGAGCCTAGATGTATACAGACTGAAAAACGGTAAGCCAGATAAATTGCTTTTATCAATTAGTGATTTAGAGTATCGGGAATTATTGCCAGCAATAGATAAGTTTAAGTTAAAAACTGGGTTGTATATTGACCTATATAAAGATCTAAAACTTAATTCAGGGTTACAAGCTCTTATAGATGTAGTCGACTCAACAAACAACGGTAAACAAATTTACAAGTCTTTGCTCAGCATACTACAGAGATCTGAGATAGAAGATTGCGGAATCATATTTGTTGGTGATTGAATTATTCAACGAAATTAAGTTTGAACTATTTGATTCTTATATATGAGTTAATTACGCCATGAGCAAAAATATAGAATATCTTCTCAAAGATATCTGTGTTGATTTGGGTTTCTGTATTCCACCTAATGATCAACTAGAGATAATGTCAGCTGATAGTTGGAATGCGGATGATTTCGCATGCCAGATCCTTAAAGCTGAAGGGATGAACCCCGAGTATGAAAAACAGTGGCGGCGGGAGATTCGCGAAAAATTTATTAAAACGCTGGGTAGTGAGACTTTCCCTTGGGAAATATGAGCGGTTTTGTTGACTACCTAAAAGAAGTTTTCTCTAGCTTAGGAACTATCTCGTCACGTAAGATGTTTGGTGGTTATGGTATTTATCATGATGGATCGATGTTTGGTTTAGTCGCCGACGATACTTTGTATTTGAAGGTAGACAAAGAAACTATTCCTGAGTTTGAGGCGAAAGGCTTAACGCCGTTCGAATATGCTAAAGGCAATAAGTTAGTCAAGATGTCGTATTA
>CAYUVE010000159.1:0-5265 GCA_964447985.1 uncultured Thiotrichales bacterium | reverse complement strand
TAGCCAAGCTACGCAGATGGTTGGCACATGGGCCGCCGATGGCGAGTGTAGAAGATGTCGATTGCGAATCGTTAGAGATAGACGCACCAGAAGAATTCACTACCTTTTAATGACGTAATATAAGCCATTAAAGGCTAAAGTTATTTAATTGGGCGGTGTTCTGCGGAACTATTTTCCTGAAAGTTAACTAATGGTGTGTGCAATGAGTACAAATAATGAGACTTTGGTGTGGTCAATACATCATTGATGTTGTACAGGCTAGAGTTTAAATCCACTAAATGGGAAGTAGATAAGATGAAAAAATTTGTATCAATTTGCTTAGTTTTGTTCTTGAGTTTTAGTAACCATGTCTTGGCGCACGATCATAGCAAGGTGGAAGCAAGTAATTCAGCTTATAGCGATGCGCTAAAAGAAACGATGCAAATTGTGGCTTCGCTTAACCATTACCCCAGTGATGCACAAAAACAAGCCCTGACGGAACATATTGCGAATATGGATAGCAGCGTCAATGGCGTGGCTTTGGCAGAGACCATGGCGGTGATTCAGCGCGTTGAGCACTATCCCAGTGACAGCGATAAAGCAAAGCTAAAAAAATTAGGGGCTATGCTTGAAGAGAATGCAGGTGATGAGAACTTACGCAGTCTCGTGGAAATTGTCGGCAATATCGCGCACAAGGTTTCTGCAGAAGATGCGGCTAAGCTCGATGCAATGCTGAGCAAGCTTTAGGATCTATACCAACGCTCACGCAGTGCTTTAAATACGCGTTCTGAATACCAGGTCTTGCCGTAGCTGCCATTGTAACGAGCAAGACCTTTCACTTTGTCACCTTTTTCTTTATCGATATAGAATTTCAGAATTGTACAACCAAAGCGCAGATTGGTTTGAATATCGAATAAATCGTCATCTGGGCGACCAATTTCATCCAGCCAAAAGGGCATGATCTGCATCAGCCCGCGAGCGCCAACGTGAGATAAGGCCCAGCGGTCAAAATTACTTTCTACTTCAATCAGAGCAAGAACTAACTCCGGCGGCAGTTCAGCCCGCGTGGCTTCCTCATGAACGGCACGTAAAAATTGCACGCGCTCTTCAGGATCTTCCCATAGTTTAAGGCCCGACCATTTTTCAGTGGTTGTTAAGCGTTTCTCAAGCCGGCTCGACATATCGAGCAGCCAGACTTCAGCCGCAAAACGATCGTCAAAGGTACTGGCGTCATTGACTGCCGTACTCAGTGCCGAGCGTAATTCCGGATCAATGTCTGTATTAACGCTAGATGCTAAACCAGAAAAGCTGAGCAGGCTTAGCATCATGAACCAAGGCGAGAGCTTTAATAAGCAAAAATAAGTGAAATGGTTGTGGCGCACGATAGTTAAGTAAGTGAACTTATTCAGTCATTTTATCGGCCGAATCAAGCCGATGTTTGATTGTCGAGACGATATTAGCCAAAGCCAGCTCTTCATTATCACTTTCGCCACGTTTACGGTATTCAACTGTACCGCTATCCAAGCCGCGTTCACCAATCACTACGCGGTGTGGAATACCGATTAATTCTGTTTCCGCAAACATCACGCCTGGGCGTTCTTTTTTATCGTAGAAAAAGACATCAATACCCGCATCGGTGAATTCTTGATAAAGCTTTACGCAGGCTTCGCGAACGCGTTGAGACTTTTGCATATTCATCGGCAAAAGCGCGAGTTGGAAAGGCGCGATCGCTGCGGGCCAAATAATGCCATTCTCATCATGGTTTTGTTCAATCGCCGCGGCGACAACACGGGTAACACCAATACCATAGCAGCCCATTAACATGGTGACTTGCTTGCCACTTTCATCAAGACAGGTAGCATTCATCGCGCTACAGTATTTATCACCTAACTGAAAAATATGCCCGACCTCAATACCACGAACAATATCTAAAGTTCCTTTACCAGTAGGGGAAGGGTCGCCGGCAATCACGTTACGAATATCAGCAAGTTCGGGTAGAGGTAAATCACGTTCCCAATTGACATTAGTCAGATGTTTGCCATTCTCATTAGCACCACAAACAAAGTTTTTCATTGTTGCAACGCTATGGTCGGCAATAATCGTAGTAGCCAGTTTTACTGGGCCAATCGAACCGGCATCGCAACCAGCCAGCTGTTTAATTTCTTCATCGGTCGCCATACGCAGTGGGCTGGCAACAGCAGGTAGTTTTTCGGCCTTGATTTCGTTTAGCTCATGATCGCCACGTAGTAGCAGGGCAACCACATCATCATTATCACCAGCGACTAATAACGTTTTGATTGTTTGCTCGGGATTGACATCCAAAAGGCTGCATACCTCTTCGATGCTCTTATGATCAGGCGTGTTAACCACACCCATATCTTCAAGTGGTGTATTGTTTTCTTCTGTTACATTGACCGCTTTAGCACGTTCGACATTAGCGGCATAATCATCACCGTTTGAAACAGCAATGGCATCTTCACCCGAATCAGCCAATACGTGAAACTCATGTGATACCGCACCACCAATGGCGCCGCTATCTGCGGCAACAGGGCGAAAGTTAAGTCCAAAGCGCTGAAAGATGCGAGTATAGGCGTCATACATCACATCATAAGTTTCTTGCATAGACACAGCATCTAAATGAAACGAATACGCATCCTTCATAATGAACTCGCGCGAACGCATGACACCAAAGCGAGGTCGAATCTCATCACGAAACTTAGTTTGTATTTGATAAAAATTAGCGGGCAGCTGACGGTAACTGCGAATCTCATTACGAATCAAATCGGTGATGACTTCTTCGTGAGTCGGGCCAATACAAAACTCGCGCTCGTGACGGTCTTGCACACGCAATAACTCAGGGCCATATAGTTCCCAACGACCTGATTCTTGCCACAATTCAGCAGGTTGTACCGCAGGCATCAGCAATTCCTGAGCGCCGGCACGATTCATTTCCTCACGCACAATGGCTTCCACTTTTTGTAATACACGTAAACCCAAGGGCATCCAGCTGTATAGACCAGAGGCCAAACGCCGAATCATGCCACTGCGCAGCATCAACTGATGGCTAATCAGCTCGGCATCGGCTGGGGTTTCTTTCAAAGTATTAAGCAAAAACTGACTGGCGCGCATTAAAATTTCCTAGAGCTAAGGTGTTGAATAATAGGCGAATTGTAGCGGTATAAGACGGCTGATGCTACGGGGCTAACATTATGGGTGATTTAAATGATGCGATGGTTGTAGATTTAGAAATCGATTATTGTGTTTAGTAAAGCCTTTTATCAAAAAAAAGCGAGCACCCACAAAAAATCCGCAACTATTTTTTGAGCAGATTATTGTTTACGATGCTATGTACCGACGGAATTCAGAAACCTAGCTTTCAGAACTTTCTCAACAATTTTTCTAACATCGGATATTAAGCTACCAAGTTCAGTTGAAGGCAAATATCCAGTGTGAATTAAAGTACTTCTTTTGTCATATATTTTTACTGCTTGTTTTGCTGTTTTTAGGGCGTCTGTATCTCCGCTGTCTGAAAGAACATTGGATACTAAAGTTCGAATTTGTGTTCTTATAGAATCTTCTTCGCGAAATTCAAGTTCACGCTTCAAAGATTCCAAGGATGTGGCTTCAGTGGGTTGTAAATTATTATTGCTTTCCATTTCTTCAATTTTCTTTCTAAAACCGGACAATAGATTTAAAACCAGTGGTGGTCTTTTTTGGGAGCTCGAAAGTGTTTCCAAAACCATTACAAGTGTAAGAAATTTTGCATTTGGTGTAGTTTCTGAAAAAAATGCGCTATAAAGTTCTAGTGCTATTATTAATTTTCGATCATTCAGTCCATTTTCTGGGAAACTTTTATTCGCGCCAGAGAAAAAGAATTCATAAAATCGATCTATTGATACCCCAGCTATCAAATTTGCCTTTCCCATGGTGAGGCATTTATAGTTATTGGAGCTATTAAAAGCTGCAGGGTATGTACCGTGAATTATGCCCTGGATTTCATCTTCCAACTCAATTCCTAAGTTTTTTGAGAGGTTTTTAGCGGCTTTTTTCGGACGCTTTGTATTTGAGATCTCCTGTAGTTCTAGTTCGAATCTTGATGCTAATCCACAGTTTAGTAGTACCCATGTAAGGCCAGACCAAGAGTTAGCTAAAAAAGACTTTGCTTGGTCTTCAGTTTCAAATCCTTCTACAACTAAAGCATATAACCTAGTTTCTTTTTTTAATTTATACCTCAAACCGTTCTGGATTATGGTTTTATCTGCATTATTTATTTCATAACCGTCTGGAAGCTCAAATGGAAGTCGAAATGTGTACATTAGTCTGATTAATGCTTATTTATAGGAGGTCTGTCGCTCATACGTCGGCGCGTAGTTGTTTTTGATAGCACATTAATAAGTCTACTTGATATGTCAAGTCGCTTATAACCTGGCCGCTATAAATGGAATATGCTTCCAATTAAATCAATTAATTACGTTCTATTCGGACTCTTTTTGCTGTTTTCTGGCAGCTTCTCTTTTGCATCTGACAAAGCCGTTGAGCTCTATGATCTCGATGATCTGGATGATTTTGCCGTCAGCGTCGCGGCGGTGATGACGCCGGCGGTGGTGCAGGCAATGACGACGCAGGGTGTGCCGCCAGATATTGTCGATACAGCCAGGTCGATTGCGGATGAGAGTTTTTCCGCTGAGTCGTTACAGTCGTTGATTCGTGAAGTAATGATGGCTGAGTTGAGTGAAGACGATCTCGATTATATATTGGTTTGGCGTAAAACGGCTTTGGGTGATCAGATCAATCTGGCTGAGAATCAGCATAAAGACCCCAACTATAGCGAAAGGCTGCGCCACTACTCGGTGAGTGATGAGTTGTATTCGGTTAGCGATGAGCGCCGTTTAATGATCAGCGATTTGTATGGCGATATGCAGGCCATTGAGCAGTCGGTACAAATGATTATTAACGCTAACTATGCTATGGCTTTGGCGACAGCCATTGCTGAAGGCGAAGATGTGCCGGAAGACGATACTATGCGTGAGGTCTACGACAATATTGCTGCGGCACGTGACCAAATTGAAATCGGCGTGCGGGGCCGTATGTTGGTAACAGGTCTATATGCTTATCGTGAGATTTCAGATGGCGACTTGAAAAAGTATGTTGACTTCAATCGTACTGATGCCGGTAGTCAATATAACAAGGTGCTGTTTAAGGTCGTTGATAAATGGTTATTTGATTCAACAAAACGCTTTGGTTATTACTTTGGTAAAGCTTTGCGTGATTTGTCGGAACAGAAAG
>CAYUVE010000158.1:0-5287 GCA_964447985.1 uncultured Thiotrichales bacterium | reverse complement strand
GTTTTTTCCAAGCGGGGTAGGGTCGGATGCATCGTGTTCTCAGTTCGTTGCTACATACGCCAGCTTAATGGCGTTACTTTGAATAAGTATCACGTGGTCGTAACAGCTTGTTTAGCCTTACAATCGTACATCGAATACCTGCTGGTTGCCAGTAAGTTGCCGTGAACTGGTACGACAAAGTTGCCCAGTGGCGGTTGCTTGGCTATCATACCCTGCTTTTTTGCCGGTCTTGGCTCATGGGATTTCCCTCTACGCCCAAGTTCGCTGCGCAGCGATACTGCGCAGGCCCCGCATTTTCAGTAAAAATTAAAGCCGGCTTAATGCTTAATATTATACGAAGTAGCGTTGCACCAGATTTTCAGGAGGCATGTGCATGTCAGTAAGACTAGGTGTCCCGACCGAAACCGCGGCGGGTGAACACCGTGTGGCATTAGTACCCGACGTCGTCGCGCGTTTGGTCAAAAATGGTTATGAAGTTCTCATAGAGAAAGGCGCGGGTAAAAATGCGCATTTTGTCGATCATGCCTACGAAGAGGCCGGCGCAAAACTGCTCGATAAAGCTGAGGATGTGATTTCTCAAGCCAACCTATTATTAAAGGTGGCGCCCCCTAGCCAGGAAGAAATTGCCCTTATTTCTGAAGGTGCGGCGGTAATGGGCTATATGGATGCCTATAACGGCGCTGATCGTGTTGCGAGCTTAAACCAGCGTAAGATCACTTCGTTCTCGATGGAGCTAGTGCCACGTATTACGCGTGCTCAAGCGATGGATTCGCTTTCATCGCAAGCCACCATTGCTGGCTATCGTGCAGCCTTGATTGGTGCGCAACTCAGTGGCCGCTTTTTCCCTATGTTGACCACCGCTGCGGGGACGATTCGCCCAGCAAAAGTATTGATCATGGGCGCGGGTGTGGCAGGTTTACAGGCCATTGCGACAGCGAGACGCTTAGGCGCCGTAGTTGAAGCCTATGATGTGCGTCGTGCAGCGGGTGAGCAGGTTGAGTCATTAGGTGCCAAGTTCCTAGCCTTAGAACTGGATGCAGAAGGCGAAGGCGGCTACGCCCGTGAGCTGACCGCTGAAGAAAAAGTGCGCGAGCAAGAAATGCTGAATAAGCATATCTCGCAAGCGGATGTGGTGATTACTACCGCGCAGATTCCTGGTCGCGCAGCGCCTAAGCTGATTTCTAAAGATATGGTCGCGATAATGAAGCCAGGCGCTGTCATTGTCGATTTGGCGGCGGAAAGTGGTGGTAACTGTGAGCTCACGCAAGCCGGCGAGACGATTAATCATGACGGCGTGCTTATTAATGGCCCGGTAGCCGTAGCCAGTAGTTTGCCAGTGCATGCCAGTGAAATGTATGCCAAGAATCTGCTTAACTTCATTAACTTATTTAGTAATGACGACGGTAACTTGGTGTTTGATTGGGAAGACGAAGTCATTGCTGGCAGCGTCTTAACCCACGAAGGTGAAATTAAACATGCCGCAGTGCGCGAGGCACTGGGCGCGGGAGCAAGCTCATGATGATCGAAGGCGTTTGGGCCGCATTATTTATCGTTATGCTGGCAGGTTTTGCCGGATACGAAGTAATTAGCCGTGTACCAGTAATTCTGCATACGCCGCTAATGTCAGGTTCTAACTTCGTCCACGGTATCGTGCTTGTTGGGGCAATGGTGGCTTTAGGGCATGCAGAAACCGGTTTAGAGCAAACTATCGGTTTTATTGCCGTAGTCTTAGCGGCAGGTAACGCGGCGGGGGGCTATGTTGCCACCGAGCGAATGCTAGAAATGTTTGAAGAAAAGAATAAAAGGAAATAGCTGTGGAACACGTGATACAAGCAGCGTATTTCATTGCTGCAGCATTGTTTATATTTGGTCTACGTCAGATGTCGTCACCAAAGACGGCGCGCAACGGTATTCTTTGGGCAGGTGGAGCCATGGGCTTGGCGGTGGTGGTCACCTTCTTTATGCCGGGCTTACATAATATTGGCTTAATTTTAATCGCAGTGATTATTGGTACCGCTGCCGCATGGATCTCAGCCAAACGCGTTGAGATGACCAATATGCCGCAGATGGTCGCCATCTATAACGGTCTTGGTGGCGGTGCGGCAGCTGCGATTGCGGCAGTGGAATTATTCCGCGGTCAAATCCACTTCGCAGAGCAACACGTGCTGATTTTATTGGCTGTGATTGGTGGTTTGATTGGTGCTATCGCTTTCAGCGGTAGTATGGTGGCTTTCGCCAAGTTACAGCGATTGATTAGTGAGCGTCCGATGACGTTTTCCAATCAGCAAATGGTCAACTTAATCGTATTAGGTATCGGTGTTGTTACCGGCCTAATTCTCTTGTTTACCGATGCCTCGCCAATCATTGTGATTTTCTTTGCAGCCGCTTTGGCCTTTGGTGTCATGATGACCTTGCCTATCGGTGGCGCCGATATGCCAGTGGTCATTTCGCTGTATAACGCCTTAACGGGTATGGCCGTGGCCTTTGAAGGTTTTGCCCTAGGTAATGCGGCGATGATTGTTGCCGGTACGGTAGTCGGTGCAGCGGGTACCTTGTTGACACAATTGATGGCCAAGGCCATGAATCGTCCGCTATCTAATGTCTTGTTCGGCGCTTTTGGTGGTGACCAAGATGGCGGCGATACCGAAGTTACGGGTTCATTAAAAGAAATCGAACCTGATGATGCCGCCATTATGATGGGTTATGCCGGTAAAGTGATTATCGTGACGGGTTACGGTATGGCCATGGCGCAAGCGCAGCACAAAGTGTTTGAATTGGCGCAACAGCTAGAAGAAAAAGGCGTGGAAGTGAAGTTCGCTATTCACCCAGTAGCGGGTCGTATGCCCGGTCATATGAATGTGTTGCTAGCCGAAGCCGGTGTGCCTTATGACAAGCTGTTTGATTTAGAAGAAATCAATGCCGAGTTCCAAAGTACAGATGTGACCTTGGTGATTGGTGCAAATGACGTGGTAAATCCCGCTGCGCGTAGTAATTCATCTAGCCCGATTTACGGTATGCCGATTCTCGATGTCGATTATTCTGGCAATGTGTTGGTCATCAAGCGTGGTCGTGGTAAAGGTTTTGCGGGTATTGAAAACGAGCTGTTCTACGCGGATAACACGCGCATGCTCTACGGCGATGCGCAATCAATGGTTAACGACTTAGT
This sequence comes from uncultured Thiotrichales bacterium, assembly GCA_964447985.1. Lineage (GTDB taxonomy): Bacteria > Pseudomonadota > Gammaproteobacteria. The sequence continues at coordinate 2,121 of CAYUVE010000158.1, read as the reverse complement.
GCAAAGCGTCAAGCAGCTCTAAGGCTTATTCTTTATCTCTAGGGCTAGCGTAATAGCTATCAAATAGTTGTGCGCTAGCTTTTTTCTTTTTCGTCACAACAGTGTGATGCGCGCATCTTTGATTCGATACGACTTCTTGCTTCTTCTGAGAGTTTTTCCGAGCAATTTTCATCGCGCTCGACTAAAGAGCGCGTAGCGCTGCGTAGCCACGCGACTTGCTGACAATAGTGCTGACAGCCTTTACAAATGAGCAGGTGCAGCTTCATTTGCAGGCGTTGCCCAAGGCTCAATTTTTCATCTAGCGCTTTTGAGGCAAGCTCGGTTACTTTTTTGCAGGAAATCATGTTTCTGCTACCGCACTAAACCAACGTTTGTCCAAACAGTCGCGTAGACGTTTACGTGTCCGCGACAGAATGACCCAGAGGTTGTTGGTCGTAGAAATATTCATGGCCTTGCACAATTCATCGCTGCTCATATCGCTGGTTTCTTTCAGCAGAAATAATTTAGCCTGGTCTGCGGGTAAGGCATCAATGCATTGTTGATAAACGTTTAAAAACTCGTCTTGTTGTAGAGCTGAATCAGGGTCGGCCCAGTAGTTAACTGACACATTCCAATGGCCATTGGCTTTAAAATCGTCATTGTCATCCGTTGAGACGGTTTGCTCGAGACTCTCGCTTTGCAATTCGCGGCCGGTTTTACGGTAATGATCAACAATTTTGTGTTTCCTAATGCAAACAAGCCATGTTTTAACAGCCGAGTCACCGCGGAAGTTTTGTTTTGCCTTTAATGCAGCGAGTAGGGTCTCTTGCACTACGTCTTCGGCCGCAGGTTTGTCGCGTAGACGTGTCAACGCGTAGCGGTAGAGGTCATCACCGTAGTCTTGTAACCAGCGAGTGGGATCAGATGCGTCGTTTTGCGGGTCGCTCATGGCCAATTTGCTATTTTATTTGTTGGATTCGAACCGAATTTTCACAAACGCTGTTATGCTAACACTTCGTAGCAGACTAGGGGTATCTGATGAAGCTCGATGACTTGCTCCAGTTGATGGTCGATGAACAAGCTTCCGATTTATTCATAAGCGTAGGATCTTCACCTTCGGTAAAGATAGATGGTGTGCTGTATACGCTTGATGATTCTATTGTCAGTGGAGAATTAGCCGAGAAGTTGGTCTATGGCGCAATGCGTGAGGAGCAAAAGGCACAGTATGACCGCGACTATGAACTTAACTTCGGCATAGTTAGAGAAGGTATTGGACGTTTTCGGGCCAATGCCTATCGTCAACAATACCAGCCAGGTATGGTCATCCGCCGTATCGAGACCAATATCCCGACTATCAAATCGTTGGGTTTGCCTGAAGTTTTAGAAGACATGGCCATGGAAAAGCGTGGTCTTATATTAGTTGTGGGTGCCACTGGCGTTGGCAAGTCAACCACCATGGCTGCCATGGTAGGGCACCGCAATCGTCACGGAAGTGGCCATATTGTTACGGTCGAAGATCCCATAGAGTTTGTTCACCAACCTAAAGGTTGTGTTATTACCCAACGTGAAGTGGGTATTGATACCAAGTCTTATGAGATGGCCTTGCAGAACTCGTTGCGCCAAGCGCCAGATGTCATTTTGATTGGTGAGATCCTGGATCGTACCACCATGCATCATTCTTTAGCCTTTGCTGAAACAGGCCATTTGTCACTTGCACCATTACATGCTGCCAATTGCTCGCAAGCTCTAGAAAGAGTCATTAACTTTTTCCCTCGTGATCGACGTGATGAGATCCTGATGGATCTATCTCTGAATATGCGCGCGATTATCGCGCAACGTCTAGTGCCGACTGCTGACGGTGAAGGGCGGGTGCTCGCATTGGAGATTTTAACGAATAGTGCTTTGGCGACAGACCTTATCGCTAAGGGACGCTTTGATGAAATTAAAAGTGTCATGAAGAAATCAGATCAACATGATATGTGTACCTTCGAGCATTCCTTGTTTGAGCTTTATACAAAGGGATTAATCAGCCAAGAAGATGCACTACAGTATGCCGATTCACCCAACGATCTGCGTTTGATGATTAAGTTCGGTACTAATGAGTTATCAGAAGATCTCGCCCAACGACCTAATCAGATTTCG
>CAYUVE010000157.1:0-5293 GCA_964447985.1 uncultured Thiotrichales bacterium | reverse complement strand
CCCACCGCATAAATCTTATTACTACAAGCGCGCCTAGCCGAAAGACCGATAGATTCATGCATTGAAGCAGAGCTCTCTCCAAGCTCTGCCATATCACCAATAACTAATATTTTCTTCCCTTCTAGTTCCGCCAACACATCGATAGCTGCTTCTAATGAAGCAGGGTTAGCATTATAGGTATCATCAATAACTGACCACTGGCCCATCCCAGGTTTAATTTGCATACGACCCGCTACAGGCGACAACGATGCTAAGCCCTGCTCAACACTTTGCTTATCAATTTCAAGAGCACAACAAATCGCAATCGCGGCCAGCGCATTTTGGATATTATGGCGGCCAGACAGACCTAAGCTAATAGATAAGCCACCTATGGGTGACTCGAGCTCAAAATAAGTACTCCATCGGTCATGCTCATAACCAATATTCACACTCGAAGCAATCAAGCGAACGTCAGCATTTTTATGTTGACCAAAACTTATCTGACAAGCATCGCCTGCTCGCTCGACAAGATAGTCATAGTATTTATCATCACGATTTATAACTGCTACGCCCTGCTTGCTAAGCCCCTGAAAAATCTCAGACTTAGCCATAGCAATATTATCTTGACTACCAAAACCTTCTAGATGTGCCGTACCAATATTAGTAATCAGCGCAACATCCGGGCTTGCTAACTGGCTTAGCTGCAATATCTCACCGAGATGGTTTGCACCTAACTCTATGACTGCATATTCATCACCTTCTGACAAGCGCGACAAAGTAAGGGGCACACCAAGATCATTGTTATAGTTACCTTTGGTGACTAATACTTGGTGTTTTACACGTAATATTGCCGCCAGCATTTCCTTAACGGTAGTTTTACCATTGCTGCCGGTTAAAGCGATCAAAGGCAAATTAAAATTTCTTCGCCAGTCTTTCGCCAGTAACGATAAGGCTTTTCTCGTATCACCCACTCGCAATACCGGCAATGATGAATCTATTTCTTGGCTAACCATGGCAGCCGCTGCACCCTTACGCTGCGCTTCATTGACATAATCGTGGCCATCGAAATTCGGCCCCTTGATTGCCACAAATCACTCGCCTTGAGAAAGCGTGCGACTATCTATACTCACTCCTTTAAAACTCACTTCAGCCATCTCACCCGCACCTTCGATAGCTAACATAGCGTCGTGTAAACTCATCGCTATCATTCATGCCGCCTGCCGTACATAGTCTCTAACTAATTCACGGTCACTAAATGGCAAACGTTGATCCCCAATTAGCTGATAATTCTCGTGACCCTTGCCCGCGATCAGCACAATATCGCCTTCTTGGGCATGATCAAGACAGAAGATAATCGCTTTAGCCCGATCATGCTCAATCAGCACGTTTTTACGTTCTTCAAAACCTGAGAGAATGTCTGCGATAATTTTTTCAGGCGCCTCACTGCGCGGGTTATCGTCAGTCAACACAGTAAAACTAGATAAAGACTGAGCAATGCGACCCATCAATGCGCGCTTAGTTTGATCACGATCACCACCGCAACCAAACACTAGATAAACTCGACCTTCACAACACTGGTTTAGCTCAGACAAAGCAAGATCTAAGGCAGCAGGTGTATGAGCAAAATCAACAAAAACCTGAGGCCCATGCGGCAAACTGAAACTCTCCATACGTCCAGCGATGGGACGCATTGCTGACAACTTAGAAATGGCCTCATCAAGAGAAAAATTATTGACCAACAACGCTGCAAGCACGGCAAGCAAGTTTTCAGCATTAAATCGACCAAACAATGAACTCGCCAGCTTCGCACTGCCATAAGGGCTGTCAATAAGCATCTCGATTCCGCTGGCATCGGAGCGCTTTAAAACCCCTTTAACCATCGGCGGCGTCGAAGAGTATCTGGCATCGGTATCCAAGCCATAACTCATTAAGGAAACATTAGCGGGCAAACTACCCGCTAACTCTGCACCGAACTCATCGTAAACATTAACCACAGCATGACGCAGCCCGGCCACTTCAAATAGACGTCGCTTGGCAGCCGCATAATCAGCCATCGTTTTGTGGTAATCCAAATGATCTTGCGATAGATTGGTAAATATAGCCGTATCGATATGAACAGCTGCGAGCCTATCCTGACTTAAACCATGAGAAGATGCCTCCATAACAACATCTCTCACACCGTCTCCGGCCATGCGACCTAGCAACTCCTGCACATGCAAAGCGGAAGGAGTCGTTAGCGACGTATTAGCCAAGCTCCCCCAAAGTCCATTGCCTAAGGTACCCATAACACCTGCAGACCGATGATGACTTAATGACTGTGCCAGGAAATGCGCTACCGACGTCTTACCATTAGTACCTGTGACAGCATAAATATTTAGGCTTCGGGATGGATGACCATAGAAACGGGCGGCTATTCGACTAAGACTTGCACGTAAATCACTCACCGCTACTAGCGGAACAGTGCTCTCATAAGCCGCCATACCAAAGCCTTTAGCCTCATAAATTACAGCTGATGCCCCCGCTTCGAGTGCTGCATAGATGTAATCCCTACCATCACTATGAGTCCCTGGGTAGGCCAAAAACACATACCCAGCAATCAAGTCCCGGCTGTCATCGCATAAACCACTCACTGCAACGTCGTCTGTGTGCGCTACTTCAGCCATACCTTTCAGTAATTCACTTAGCTGTTGCATACCGTTAGCCCGCGAAATCCACCGAAGCTGCTGATGAGTTTGTCGAATCAGTTTCAGCTGATACTGCATCAGGAACGATACCTAACAATCTTAAGGCACCTTCTGTTACGGCACTAAATACGGGTGCTGCGACCTTACCGCCGTAATATTCACCAGCACTCGGCTCATCGACCATGACGACTGTGACTATTCTTGGATCTGAGACAGGCGCCATGCCAGCGAAAACTGACAAATAATTGTCATCGCCATAAGCACCGTTAATAGCCTTTTTGACAGTCCCCGTTTTTCCAGCCACCTGATAACCCGGAACTGCCGCTAGCGTTCCCGTACCACCAGGCAAGACCACTTTAGTCAACATATTCCTGACTTCAGTAACGGTTTCATGCGACATGACTCGCTTACCTAAAGGCGCATCGTCAACCTTAAGAAAACTAACTTGTTTTAATACACCATCATCAGCAATAGCTGCATAAGCACGTGCCAGCTGTAACGGCGTCACCGCCACACCATAGCCAAAAGCAATCGTTGCACGCTCTATGTCACGCCAACGCCAAGGCTCACCCAAGACACCTGATGATTCACCTTGCAAACCGCTACCACTGACTTCACCAAAACCAAATGCATCTAAGGCACCCCATAGTTGCTCCGCACTAATCGCCAAAGCAAGCTTGCTCGCACCAATATTACTGGACTTCTGAATAAGGGTAGGTAAATCGATGACACCGTAATTAATCGTATCTCTGATCGTACTGGCACCAATACGCCAGTAACCAGGCCTTGTATCTATCTCGGAACTTGCTTCAAACAAGCCCGACTCTAAGGCTGCTGCGACGGTAAAGGGTTTTAATGTTGAGCCAGGCTCAAACACATCTGTTACAGCACGATTGCGATACCAATCGCCGCGCATGCTACTACGATCATTGGGATTAAAAGCGGGCTGATTAACCATTGCTAATACTTCGCCGCTTTTTACATCCAGCATGACTACTGAGCCCGAACGAGCTTTATGCTGTTTTACTGCACGCTTTAATTCCCTATAAGCCAGATACTGTAAGCGCCTATCAATGCTGAGCTGCAAATCGTTACCGGCTTGTGGCTCGTTAACATAACCTAGATCTTCAACTATGCGGCCATAACGATCCTTAAGCACATGCTTTTTACCAGCTTGGCCGCGTAGCCAATCATCATAAGCACGCTCCAGACCTTCCTGGCCGACATCATCGATATCGGTAAACCCAAGCACATGCGCTGCCACTTCAGCATCCGGATAATAACGTTTGTATTCTCGTTGTAGATTAATACCTGGTAAATTAAGCTGAGCAACTTTTTCGGCATCGGCCGGGGCAACATGACGCTGCAAATAGAGAAACTCGCGTTCAGCATTTTTTTTCAGCAAACGATTCAAATGAGATGTCTTGACACCAAGCGCTTTGGCTAGTGTAGAAGTATCGTTAACACTGGCTAACAACTGTTTTGGGTTAGCAACAATAGAATCAACCGGTGTGCTAACAGCCAAAGGGCGGCCACGTCGATCACTAATCATCCCTCTGTGAGCGGACAAGGAGACACTACGCAGATGGCGCGCATCGGCTTGCGCTTGTAAAAATTCGTGCTCAAAAATATGCAAATCAACGGCGCGCCAAGCTAACACCGACATCACACTCACCACAATCAAGGCTAGACAATAACGGCGCCAAGCAGGCAATGCGGTTTGCGTCTTCTTACTCATCGACTTATTACGACAAAATTATCGTGGCCAGGCACTCGCATATCGAGCTTTTCAACCGCCACATGCTCGACTCTGCTTGGCGTTGCCCAAGTACTTTGTTCCAGCAATAACTGCCCCCATTCAATATCCAAACGATCACGCTCTACATAAAGCGTCTGTAATTCAGCAACTAGCGAGCGGCTGGTATGTTGGCTCAGCACAATGGCAATAGCACTGAGCAAGACTAACAATGCAATCAGCAGTACCGACATGTGTTTTCTTATCAACATGGGCATCGCTCAGCGAGACGTAAGATTGCACTACGTGATCGTGGGTTTTCTTCTAACTCTAATTGGCTTGGTGTTTGCGCCTTGCCGATGAGCTTTAAAGCGCCGGTCTTTGCCGAAGAGATAATGGGAATATCTTTTGGCACACTATCATCAATGGATTTTGATTGGTCGCGCATAAAACGTTTAACAATACGATCCTCCAAAGAATGAAAACTGATCACAGCCAAACGCCCAGCGGGCGCTAGCACGGACACGGCTTGCTGAAGTAGTTTTTTTAACTCATCCAACTCATCGTTAACTTGAATACGCAACGCTTGGAAACAACGAGTAGCCGGATCTTTGTGACGCTCTCGCTGCGGTGATGACTGAATGATCAACTCCCGCAAAGCGGACGTCGTGTCGATAGCATGAGTCTCACGCTGCTTAACAATGGCACGAGCGATGCGGCGCGCATAACGCTCCTCACCATAGTCACGCAATACCCGGGCAATTTCGCTTTCCTCTGCATGCTTTAACCACTGTGCAGCACTCAGCCCTTGCGACTGATCCATACGCATATCAAGTGGACCATCAAATCGAAAACTCAAGCCGCGTTCGGCATTGTCTAACTGCGGTGATGAGAC
>CAYUVE010000156.1:0-5318 GCA_964447985.1 uncultured Thiotrichales bacterium | reverse complement strand
ACCCAATAACACCAAGCCAACGCGCAGGCCAGCCTCGCGGCATGAGCAAATAAACAGTACCGAGCACCATGCTCGCGATAACAAAACTATTTAATGATGCGCTAATACTTAACTCGGAATAACTATGGATATAAAACAAAAAACGATCCAGAACTACCACACTAGCATTAGCTGCGAAAAGCAAGTAATCAGAAACAACAGGCAGCCAACTGATAAATAGCAAGCTCAGCAAGGTCAAAGGTACCGTTATCAGGCTGACCAGTGGCACTGCGATAAAGTTTGCTAAGGGTGAGAGCAACGGAATATGTTGAAAATGTATCACCAGCAATGGCACTAAACCTAGTGCGATTAACAAGTGGATTCGACCGACTTTCCACCAGATACTTTTGATCGCTAAACGGTTATTAAACGTAAATATTATGATGCCAACCGCCGCAAACGATAGCCAAAACCCGGCTGATAAAGGCGCTAAGGGGTCGTAAATTAACACTGCAAACAGCGATAAAGCCCAAATACTTGATAAGGCCAATGGTCGTCGCGACACTAAAGCCAACATCGCGACAACCAACATAATTAGCGCTCGCTGAGTCGGTAAAGCAAAACCAGCCAAAGCTGCATAGAAAAACGCGCCTATCAAACTAATCACCGCCGCTACAGTAGATGCTGGCCAGCTAAAAAATCGATTTAACGCTCTTAGCCAAAGCCAGCGCGTAAGAAAGTACAACCACGCCGCAACCAGACCAATATGTAAGCCAGATATTGCGACAAGATGATTGGTGCCCGTATCCAATAACCGTTGCCATTGGTCATGAGAGATACGATTCCGCTCACCTAATGCCAGCGCCAACAGAATACCTTGCTGGGAGTAGTCTTTAGTTAATTCGCCGAGTTTAGTAGCAAGACCTTGTCGTAAACGGTAGAAAGAACCCCAAATACTTTCCTCTATCAATACGGCATCAGAAATATTTCGCACATAGCCCGTAGCATTGACACCGTTTTGTAATAACCAGGCTTCATAATCAAAGCCTCCAGGGTTCATCAGACCATAAGGCCGTTTAAGCCTTACCGTCATTCGCCAACGTTGACCAGATTTCAAAATCTCCGTTTGTTTTCCGTACCAACTTAGTCTGAGCTTTCTTGGCCCCGATATGTCTTCGCCAGCAACCCGCATCGTATCTATAGCAAACATAAACTGCGTTGATTTTTCCTTAACCACTGGAATCGAGACAATTGAACCCTCTATAATCGCGTCCTTTCCCTCAAGCTCGGTTGCTAGCGTGCCGCTTAATAAAAGCGACGCACGAAATAATAACCATAAGGTGCCTAAGGCAAATAATGCCAAAACGCGCAAGCGAGGGAAGCGCAGCAAAATGAGCAGGAGAGGAAACGAGAGTATTAACCACGTGAGTGGTGGCAAACCAGTAAAGTGTAAGCCCGCTACAATGCCGGCCAAAAAAGCGATTGTCCCTAATCGCATTGTCCATCCATAAATTTCATGCAGTACTAAGTATCATACGAATGCCAAAACGATTGATCAAACAATGGATGCCCGATAGCGACACGATTCGTCATAATCGCTATATCAGTATGTTTGGCACGCTCTTACACGGTCCTAATCTATGGCATTTCAATCGCCGTTCGGTTTCTGGTGGTTTTGCCGTCGGTTTATTCATGGCCTTTATTCCGGTGCCTTTTCAGATGCTTATTGCAGCCGGAATTGCTATTGCCTCGCGCGTCAATATCGTGGTTGCTGCCGCGCTTTGCTGGATCACCAACCCTATTACTATGGCGCCGATATTTTACGGGGCATATTTACTCGGCAACACAATACTGGGTGAAGAAGGCGATAAATTCGAGTTTGAAATGTCATGGCAATGGCTACAAACAGGCTTCTTGGAAATATGGCAACCCTTTTTACTCGGCTGTCTAATCATGGCTGTCACCGCATCTGTCATAGGCGCCTTGAGCATACGCATGCTGTGGCGTTGGCAAGTGATACAAAACTGGGGTAAACGACGTAAACTACGTCGAATTAGAAAGAAAGCGGAAGCACATTTACTCAAAACCCAAAGTGATGACATAGAAAGTGCTTAGTAACATTGAAAATTAAACAATGGTATGTCTATATTATCCGCGCCGGAGATAACTCCCTCTACACCGGTGTCACTACCGACCTTAAACGTCGATTTGAAGCACACCAAAAAGGCAAAGGTGCAAAATACCTAAAAGGTCGCCTACCCATCCAACTTGTATTCGAACACCCTGTTGAAACACGCAGCCATGCCCAACGGCTTGAGCACTGGATCAAAAAGCAGCCAAAAAAAGTCAAAGAAAAACTTATTCAGAATAAAACGTCTTTACCAGATTAACTGTACCGCAACCGCCAGTTGTAATTCGGTAGGACGCTCGGTAGGCTTGTATCAAAAAACAGGGAAACAGTATGAAAACTAACGCCGCTGTAGCTTGGCAGTCAGGCCAAGCCTTATCGATAGAAGACGTTGATCTACAAGGGCCGCAACCAGGTGAGGTCATGGTTGAGCTTAAAGCCACTGGAATCTGCCATACCGACGCGTTCACCCTTTCAGGTGATGACCCAGAAGGCGCCTTTCCTGCCATTCTCGGTCACGAGGGTGCTGGTGTTGTCGTAGAAGTTGGTGAGGGTGTCACCAGTCTTGAAGTCGGCGACCATGTGATTCCTCTATATACACCGGAATGCCGTGAATGTGACTATTGCTTACATCCCAAAACTAATCTCTGCCAAGCCATACGTACCACTCAAGGACAGGGCTTAATGCCTGATGGCAGCTCGAGGTTTTCTATTAATGGTAAGCCCATACTCCATTACATGGGCTGCTCAACATTCTCTAATCACACCGTATTGCCTGAAATCGCCTTAGCAAAAATTCGTAAAGATGCTGATTTTGAAAAAGTCTGTTATATCGGCTGCGGTGTGACGACTGGCGTTGGCGCCGTGGTGTTTGATGCTAAGGTCGAACCCGGCTCAAACGTCGTCGTGTTTGGCTTAGGTGGCATTGGACTTAATGTCATTCAAGGGGCACGAATGGTTGGTGCCAATAAAATTATCGGCATCGATATCAATGAACGCAAAGTCGAATTAGCCAAAGAATTCGGTATGACAGATTTCATTAACCCAAAGAAAATTGAAAATATCATTGAAGCTATTGCTGATTTAACCAATGGCGGCGCTGACTATTCCTTCTAATGTATAGGAAATGTTGACACTATGCGTCAGGCATTGGAGTGTTGTCATAAAGGCTGGGGAGAATCCATTATTATTGGCGTTGCTGGCGCCGGACAAGAAATTTCCACACGCCCTTTTCAACTAGTTACAGGCAGAGTTTGGCGTGGTAGTGCCTTTGGTGGCGCTAGAGGTCGTACTGATGTGCCAAAAATAGTCGATTGGTATATGGATGGTAAAATCAATATCGACGATCTTATTACTCATACCATGCCACTAGAAGATATCAACAATGCTTTTGATCTGATGCATCAAGGTGAGTCTATTCGTTCCGTCGTGATTTATTAGTATGCAGATATTAAAGACCCATCGTATTTTTGATGGCAACTTACACTATGTCGAGCACGAATCCCTGGCAACCAATACTTCGATGCGGCTCAGCATTTACGTCCCTAATAAAACGGGGGAAATGCCTGCTTTAACTTGGTTATCGGGTCTAACCTGTACAGAAGACAACTTCACAACTAAAGCCGGTGCTTACCAACTCGCCAGTGAGTTGGGAATAATTATCGTCGCACCGGATACTAGTCCACGTGGTGAACATGTTGCCGACGATCCCGCCTATGATTTAGGCCAAGGAGCGGGGTTTTATGTCGATGCCACTCAAACACCGTGGGCGGAACATTTTCAAATGTATTCCTATATCACCGATGATTTACAAGCACTGGTTAAAGAGCACTTTCCAATAAATATCGAAAAACAAGGTATCTTCGGCCACTCTATGGGAGGCCATGGTGCATTAACCATAGGTCTAAAAAATTCAAATATTTATAAAAGCATTTCCGCTTTTTCACCTATCGTTGCGCCAATGCAAGTCGCTTGGGGACAAAAAGCTTTTAGCCAATACTTAGGCGAAGACAAAGACTCATGGCGAAACTACGATGCTTGTGAGCTGGTTAAAATTTATGGCGACAAAGATAAGCCAGCAATTTTGATTGACCAAGGCTTAGCTGATGAATTTTATCAAACTGAACTTATGCCTGAGTTATTCGAGCAAGCTTGTAAACAAGTAGGCCAAACACTACAGCTGCGGCTCCATGCAGGTTATGACCACAGTTACTTTTTTATTAGCACGTTTATCGACGATCACCTAAGGTTTCACGATAGCCTACTACGCTAGCACAAACCTTAGTCAAGCACACCTGGCCAATTTTTGTCAGCTTTGACGATCAAGTTTTCCTTATCTGCCAACCACTGCTCTTGAATCTTAGCGCTATAGCTAAGATAAAGCTTACCATCATGGATATCAAACTTATCTGGCTCGATAGATGCTGTCTTATTATGCGCCACCGCCCAACCACAATAGCCACCGTATTGCGGTGCATACTTCTCAGGATTTGCTCGAAATAAATCTAAATTTTCTACGTTAGAAAAACGCCAGGTTGCCCCTTGCCACTTAAATTCATAGTCACCTTCGCCTTCTACCGCCTTGTTTTCCTTAAAATAGGCAACCGTATCATAGCCTCTTATAGCCAAGTTACTAAATAGTGGAGTATATATTAGATCTTTAGCAGCAAAAGCATGCATAGAAAATTGGCCACTAATGACAAACAGTAAAAATAGAAACAATGTCTTCAATGTCATGACCAATAACTCCGTAGACGATAAATAGTTATCGGTAAAAAACCATCTAAATTAACTAATTTTTCGTCATTGGTGACTGACAATTCCCTATACTCGTTGAGTTCATTAAGGCAAAATTTCTAAGAAGATAACAAGACGCAAACTATCCATTTTTAATCACGCAGTGCTATACTTTCTACCAGTAAAACAAATGGACAACACAATGGATGAAACCCTTGTCCACATAGGTTATGTCAGTAAAGCTGTCGATGCTGCAACGGAAGAACAGCTAAAAAGTATTCTAACGGTTGCGCATAAGAATAACTCCGCATTTAATATTACCGGGATGTTGGTTTATTCAGAAAGGTCTTTTTTTCAAGTTATAGAAGGCCCTCAACATAACATCAAAAAATTATTGACTATTATCGAAAATGATCCCCGACATAAAAATATTCTTGTTCTTTTTGATGAAGAAATCACACAACGTAATTTCTCA
>CAYUVE010000155.1:0-5378 GCA_964447985.1 uncultured Thiotrichales bacterium | reverse complement strand
GGGGGAGTTATGCGGTGGCGTGGCAATAGAAGAAGTAGCAATATCGAAGATCGACGAGGCAGTCGGGCGGCGGGCATTGGCGGACTAGGTGGCTTAGCCGGGCGTGGAGGAGGATTGTTGCGCTTATTGCCTCTGGTAGTTAAATTTCTCGGCGTCAAAGGCACGATCATAGCCGCGGTTTTGGTGGTAGGTGGTTTGGCACTAACTGGTAACCTGGGTAACGTTGTTTCACTGCTGACTGGCGATGTCGCAACTACTTCATCAACTCAACAGCCAGGGCCTATCCAACAAACAGCTGAAGAGAAAGAACTGGTGGATTTTGTGTCTGTGGTATTAGCGGATACGGAAGATACGTGGAAGCCTATTTTTGCCGCGCAAGGCAAAACTTATAAAGAACCTAATCTTGTTTTGTTTCGTGGTGTCGTTAGATCTGCCTGCGGAACCGCGCAATCAGCGGTTGGCCCTTTTTACTGTCCTGCAGATCAACAGGTTTATATTGATTTGAGTTTTTTCGATCAGTTGCGTCGGCAATTTAAGGCGCCGGGTGATTTTGCTCAAGCCTATGTTATCGCCCATGAAGTGGGACACCATATTCAGACTTTGTTAGGGATTTCTAGCAAAGTTCATGCTGCGCGTCGTCAACTAAGCGAAGTGGAAGGTAATAAGTTGTCCGTTAGACAAGAGCTTCAGGCTGATTGTTTAGCAGGGGTGTGGGCTAACCATGCTCACAGAGCAAGACAGCTTCTAGAAGAAGGAGATGTCGAGGAAGGTTTGCGTGCTGCAAGTGCCATAGGTGATGACACCATACAAAAAAAATCACGCGGATACGTTACACCAGATTCCTTTACTCACGGAAGCTCAGCGCAGCGGGTTAAATGGTTTAAAGTGGGTTTGGCAAGTGGTGAGATGGAGAGCTGCGATACGTTTAGGGATCTTTAATGGTCTTTAGTGTCGTGGCATTTAATGGCCTTACCTAAAAAGAAAAGTAGAAAAATTATTGTCGATGAGCTTGCTTACCGTTGGTTAACAAGTGGTAATGATTACGGCATCGATATCTATGTTGAACTCTATGATAAGCCCGGTCAGCTCCTGTGGGGTAGAGCTGACTACCGATACGACGCTAATCGACAACAACTAGGTGTCACACCGTCTGATGTCGAAAGCCTAATTCGCGAGGCCTTAGTGAAAGGTTGGGCTCCTGGCACTACCGGTAAAGACTTTAAGTTATTCTGAGGTTGGTAGGTTTAAATGAAAATAATAAAAATATTTGGTGTAGTGGCAATTCTGGTTATTTCAGTAGCTTTCGTATTCTATCAGTTTATTTCTACGTCTAATGAAGATGAGTTATTGCCCATCACAGATAAATCGATTATCGATATGCATGTGCATGTAGCGGGCTTAGGTTACGGCAACTCCGGCTGCTTCGTTAGTGAGGATATGCGTAGTAATTTTCGCTTTCCTTTTTATCTCAAAGCAATGGGTGTTAATGAAGATATTTTGAAAGAGAAAGGTGACCGTGTTTTATTTGAGTTAATCAGTCAATCAGTCTTTGAATCTAAATCGGTGGGTAAAGCGGTTATTTTGGCTTTAGATGGTGTAGTGACTGATGGTGAGATTAATAAAGCGTTAACACAAGTTTATATCCCTAACGACTATGTAGCTACGGAGACGGCTAAGTTTGATAATTTGCTTTTTGGAGCTAGCATTAATCCTTACCGCCCCGACGCTGTGAATCGTTTGGAAACCGCGCACAAACAAGGTGCGGTACTTGTGAAATGGATACCATCAATTATGGATATCGACCCAGCTGACAAAGCGATTACTGAGTTTTATAAAAAGATGGTTGAGCTCGATATTCCGCTATTAACTCATACAGGGATGGAAAAATCATTTAGTACGGCTAAAGATGAATTAGCTGACCCTAGGAGGCTTGAGTTGCCTTTGAGTTTGGGTGTTACCGTTATAGCTGCGCATATTGCAACAACTGGGCAATCGGAAGGGCAGGATAATTTTTTACGGATATTGCCTATGTTTAAGCAATACCCCAATCTTTATGCAGATATCTCTTCGTTAACTCAAATCAATAAGCTTGGTTATTTAAAAAAAGCCCTAGAAATTGAAGGTTTATCAGAGAGATTTGTTTACGGAACAGATTGGCCCTTACAATTTTTTCCGCTTATTTCTTCCTGGTATCATCTTGATCTTATTTCTCCTTCAGAGGCCAAATCGGTTCAAAAAATAGATAACCAGTGGGATAGGGATGTTGCTTTGAAAGATGCAATGGGTGTAGATGAAGCCGTTTTTTATCGCACCGATCAGCTATTACTGGGTGGCCGTTGAATGCGTAGGCATGTGTCTATGATTTCTTTTGCCATGTTCTTCTTATATTCCAGTGTGGTTTCCGCAACGATCGATATAGTTTATGAGCAACCTGAAGACTGTCGCGTATTAGAATTAGTCAGTGCAGAAAACTTATCCGATCAGCAGCAAGCCATTGATAAGCTAGAACAAAAGGTAAGGCGTGAACGTGGTGATACCTTGTTGGTGCTTAAAATTACCCCTATTGAGGTCATGGTAGATAATAATCCGGTTCGGACTCGGTACGATATTGAGGGCTTAGCCCTTGATTGTGATAAATAGCCGCTCCACCTAGATTCCAGGCTTTCTCTAAAAACTCCTTCATTTTCTTAAGTTTAGCTATTCCCTCCCGATATTTAAGGGAAGTTGGCTTTTAGTGTGCATCGAGTTATTTAGAGGGCTTTTTTAGCTTCGATGCAAGTGATCTTTCAAGGTGGTACCGATGGATTTGGATGTAACCTTGCTGTCCCGAATACAGTTTGCTTTTACTGTATCGTTTCATATTATTTTTCCCACGCTTTCTCTAGGTCTTGCGTTACTGCTGGCAATTATAGAAGGACTTTGGCTGAAGACCGGTAAGGAGGTTTACTATTTTCTTTATCGTTTTTGGGTAAAGATCTTTGCCTTAACCTTTGGCATGGGGGTTGTTTCAGGCATCGTATTGTCATTTGAGTTCGGCACCAACTTTAGTCGTTTTGCTGAGTTTGCCGGTCCAGTATTAGGGCCGCTGATTAGTGTCGAGGTGCTTACAGCATTTTTCCTTGAAGCAGGCTTTCTTGGTGTGATGTTGTTTGGCTGGACTAAGGTTGGACCACGCTTGCATTTTTTAGCAACCTTACTCGTCATGTTGGGGACGATGAATTCTGCTTTTTGGATTATCGCCGCTAATTCCTGGATGCATACACCAGCCGGAGTGATTGTCGAATCGGGTCGAGTGATTGTCGAAAGTTGGTGGGATGTCATATTTAATCCATCGTTCCCTTATCGCTATTTCCATATGCTATTTGCTTCCTATTTGACGGCAGCAACGGTGATGGCTGGCATATCAGCGTGGTACTTGCTAAAGCATCAACACATCAGTATTGCCAAGAAAGGATTGTCGATTGGTTTGGTGGGCATGGTTATCTTGGCACCTACGCAAGCTTTTATCGGTGATATGAGTGGACTACAAGTCTTAAGAGATCAGCCGGCAAAAGTTGCCGCAATGGAAGGCGTATGGGAGACAAAGAAGGGTGTACCATTATTGTTATTCGCAATTCCGAACCAAGAAGAAGAGCGTAATGACTTTGAAATTGGAATCCCTAATCTAGCTAGTCTTATTCTTACCCATGATATCGATGGTGAAATAAAGGGCTTAAAAGAATTGGCGCCAGAAGACCGGCCTAATGTAGCCATAGTTTTCTGGAGCTTTCGAATTATGGTGGGTTGTGGGGTTGCCTTAATATTGGTGGCGCTGTTTGGTTTGTATTGTCGATATCGCAAAACACTATTTAGTAATCGATTATTACACATGGGCTGTGTATCGGTGATACCACTTGGTTTTATCGCGACATTAGCAGGGTGGTTTACCGCAGAAGTAGGGCGTCAGCCTTATACCGTACAAGGTCTATTGCGCACCGCAGACAGTGTGTCACCGATTGATGGTTATTCCGTAGCAATTTCCCTAACAATATTTGTTGTGGTCTATACCATTTTATTTATTGCTTACCTCTATTATATGCACAAGTTAATACATAAAGGGCCACGTTACGAACCACCTATACAAAGACCTGTAGATAAAATTGTACCGCCTACTATGGATGATCGAGTGGATGCGGCCTATGTTCACCGCGAGGAGGGTAAATATCATGGAGTTTGATTTTGCGCTGATCTCAGTCGCGGTTATTGCTTTTGGCTTGATTATGTATGTACTGCTGGATGGCTTTGATTTGGGCGTGGGTATCTTATTTCCGTTTGCGGGCAATGAAGAAACCCGTGACAGTATGATTAATAGCATCGCACCGGTATGGGATGGTAATGAAACCTGGTTAATTATGGGTGGCGCGATACTATTCGCAGCGTTTCCCAAGGCTTATGCCATTATTTTATCGGCGATGTATATCCCAATCATGTTGATGTTGTTCTCGCTAATCTTTCGTGGCGTGGCCTTCGAGTTCCGTATGAAGGCCAATGAAAGCAAGTTCCTATGGACAGCGGTATTCTTTGCTGCCTCGTTTATGGCGGCCTTTAGCCAAGGTTTACTCTTGGCGGGCATCATTACCGGTATCCATGTGGAAAATGGTGAGTTTGCTGGCGGTGCTTTCGATTGGGTGTCACCTTTTGCGCTCATAGTCGGTTTTGCCATGGTCTGTGGCTATGGCTTACTCGGGGCAACCTGGCTTATTCGTAAAACAGAAGACGACTTACTAGCCATGTCTTTTCGCGGGTCAATGATATTTTTAATTTTAGTTTTAGTATTTATGGCAATTGTCAGTCTCTATACGCCTAATCTAGTACCGGAAATCGAGGAGCGTTGGTTTGCGGGTGACAATATGTTTTACCTGCTACCTGCTCCAATACTCGGCCTCATTTGCGCTTGGCGCTTGTGGCATGATTTACGTATTCGTCGAGAAGATTCGCCTTTCTTCTGGGCGATCGGTCTTTTCCTAACAGGGTATCTTGGCCTCGCTGTGAGCGTCTGGCCTTATATTATTCCATTCCAGGTAACGATTTGGGATGCGGCTTCACCCGCTTCATCGCAGCTATTCTTATTAATACCTATTGCGCTAATTATGCCGGTTACTTTGCTTTATAGCTGGTATAGCTATCGTGTCTTCCGTGGCAAGGTGTCAGATGTCAGCGGTTACTCCTCACACAAATAAGAGTGCAGCCCCAGAAGGGCGCGGTCAACGCCTGGGTTGGTTCTTTTTGCTTTGGGGTGGCTCTGTCTTCGCGCTATTTCTTTTGACATGGCCCTTGCGTTGGTTTTTCTCCAGCGTCGTTAATCTCTAATCTAAGTCTCATATCTATTGCTGCTATCG
>CAYUVE010000154.1:4098-5403 GCA_964447985.1 uncultured Thiotrichales bacterium | reverse complement strand
GACAAATTAAAACCCACTAGATAATCAAGCGCACGTCGTGCCTGTTGCGCGTTAATCATGTCGGTGGACAGTTCGCGAGGTTGTTCCATCGCTTCCGTCACGGCTTTCTTGGTGATTTGGTTGAACGAAACTCGATGAACTTCTTTGTCTTTCAGTAGGTTCTTGTTATTTAGGGACTCATAGATATGCCAAGATATGGCTTCACCTTCTCGATCCGGGTCAGTGGCGAGATATAAGGCGTCAGCTTTTTTAACGGCTTTTTCTATGGCATCAAGATGCTTTTTATTTTTATCGATGATTTCATAAGTCATTTTGAAATCATGATCGGGGTCAACCGCGCCTTCTTTCGGTTTTAAATCGCGAATATGACCGTAGGAAGCAAGGATTTGAAAACCCTTGCCTAAGTATTTTTTCAGCGTTTTTGATTTCGCTGGTGATTCTACTATGACAACACTTTGGCCCATGTGCAGCGGTATTCAGTACGGGATTAATGCAAATGTATGGGCGCAGAATCTAATACTAGATCTTCAATCCAGTTATTGGTGTCTTGGCCGGGTTGGTTGAACAAGACCATGAGCACGACCCATTTTAGGTGATCAAGATCGACTTCGCCGGATTCAAGCGCCATAACACGTTCGATGACCAACTCACGACTAATGCTATCGAGAATGCCAGTCTGTTCTAGAAAGATAAGAAAGCCACGACACTCGACACTGAGCCGTTGCTGCTCTGAGCGAGCAAAAATGCGCATCGATTGACTCTGGCTCTGATCTCGGCCGAGCTTATGCTCTGGTAGCGTTGTCAGTCCTTCCAACCAATCAAAGGCCTTATCGACCTCGTTGGCGGAAAAGCCTGCTTCGACGAGCTCTTCTGTTAGCGACTCTTGGTCAGAGGTCACTTCGCTTTCGCCATCCATATAGTTCTGGAACAAATAAATCAGTACGTCGAGAACCGTTTCTTTCATAATCCTGCCTTAGGGGTTAGTTAAACCCTACTATCGAGACGGGTGTACATGCCTCCGGGTGCGGATGATACATGTCCAAGCAATTCCAATGCCAACAGAATGGAGGAAACCTGCGCCGTCGTCAATGCACTTTTCATGACAATTTCATCTATAGAAGTGGGGGCATAATCCACATAGTAAAGGACTTTATGCTGAAACGCGTCGAGTTTTGTCTCAGTTTGATGCTCTAAAACCGGCATTTTTTGGCTTAGTGGCGGCAGATATGTATTGAGATTAGCCAGAATATCGTCGCTGTGTGTGACTAGGGCAGCACCTTCTTGTATTAATCGATGACAGCCAGC
>CAYUVE010000154.1:0-3998 GCA_964447985.1 uncultured Thiotrichales bacterium | reverse complement strand
TTGCGAAGCACATCGCTTTAGTCTTTAAGATTCGGGGGTGCTGACTCCGTCATACAAGCGCATATCGCGGGTGGCTTCCATAATCAGCGCATAGCTTACTTTTTCGTAAGGGCGAAATACCATTAGGGTGCCGATAGGCTCATCGGGCAAGGTAACTTTTTCGCCATTTTTAAAGACATCGCGGACTTCCTCACCAGAGCGCGAAACGGTTAGAACATGTCCGGCTTCTATACCTTCTTCAGTACCGACATTCAGCACCACAACTTGGTATTGACCAATCCGAGAAACGCCGTCAACAACATGGATGATCAAGCCTGATACATCGTTATCCGGTGCGCGAGGAATAAAATTCTGGCCAAATTCGCTGTCTTCACGTGGTAGAACTTTATCGCCAATCAAAGCTTCGCGCTTAGAGCTGGTAATCAGCAATGTCGCTGGGTCACCTTCTCTTTCTAGCTTCAGGTCGGCAACATGGATGGCTTCATAGCCGAGTATCGCGTCTTTTTTGCTTTCAGCGCTCGGGTCGACATATGGGTCACCGATATGAAATAAACTGTAGAGCTCGTTTCCATCATCTTCTAGGTCGCGAGCATAAAGCTTAGCACCGGCACCACTCACTAGACGGCTGTCTTCACTGGCAAAGACATAGGCAGCACTATCAATTTCCTCTGCGGTGAGAACACGCGGGCGAATCAAAAATTGCTCAATTGCGCCTACTGGGATAGTCGGAATGGCTTGGTCAATGCGCGTAGCACGCGTTGTGGGTGATAATTTAACCGTGGGGCGGCCTCGCTCCAGCGATAAAACAGGCCTGCCATCGACAAACCCAAGTCTGATGATATCGCCTGGATAGATCAGGTGAGGGTTTTCAATATCCGGGTTAACATGCCAAATTTCTGGCCATAGCCAAGGATCACTGAGGAATTTACTCGAGATATCCCAAAGCGTGTCACCTTTTACTACGGTATAGCTGTCGGGGTGGTCGGGATTAAGCTCGATTGCCTGGGCGAGAAATATAAGGCCGCTACTTATATAAAGTAAGAGCGCGCATAATATGTGCTTAAGGTGCATTACTCCTTCCCCCGCTTGCTGGATTTTGTCTTTGGCATGAGATTTTAGCTGGAACCTCTACAGTTAGCATACTCTAACAGGTAGAATAGCGGCAGTACTTTGACAAAATTCACAATGTCTATCTTAAATATTCTACATTTTCCTGATCCTAGGCTGCGAATTCAGGCAAAACCAGTCGAGAAATTCGATGATGAACTTCGCACACTCATCGACGACATGCTTGAAACTATGTACGCCGCACCCGGTGTTGGCCTGGCAGCGACGCAGGTTGACCAGCACATACGCTTGTTGGTTGCTGATGTATCTGAAGACCAGGATGCCCCACATGTCTTTGTAAATCCAAGAATTACAACAAAAGACGGTGTCAGTGTGCATGATGAGGGCTGTTTGTCCTTTCCGGGTATTTATGAGCAGGTAGAGAGGGCTGAGCATATTATTGTTGAGGCGCAAGATGGTTTTGGCGAGTCATTTACCTTGGAGGCCGATGGCTTGATGGCTGTTTGCGTCCAGCATGAGATCGACCATCTGAATGGAAAACTATTTGTGGACTATATATCAGAGCTAAAGCGTGGCCGTATTCGTAAAAAGATGCTCAAGCAGCAGCGCCAAGCTTCCTGATTTTTAGCATAAGTTTTCTGCCGGCATATGTCCGATTCCCCATTACGACTGGTTTTTGCCGGTACCCCCGAGTTTGCGGCTGTATCCTTAGCGGCGTTAATCGGTACTATATATAAGCCCATCGCTGTTTACTGTCAGCCAGATCGGCCGGCAGGTCGTGGGCGTAAGCTACGCATTGGTCCTGTTAAACAGTTGGCGCTAGAGTGGGGTATAGAAGTATTTCAACCGCAAAATTTTAAATCTCAAGAAGCCATCGATAATCTGACTGCACTAAAGCCCGATGTGTTAATCGTCGTCGCCTATGGTTTAATTTTGCCGCAATCGGTTCTAGATATTCCTACTTATGGCGCGATCAATGTCCACGCATCTCTGTTACCGCGCTGGCGTGGGGCGGCCCCGATTCAACGAGCCATCTTAGCGGGTGATAAAGAAACAGGTATCACCACCATGCAAATGGATGCCGGGCTTGATACCGGTGATATGTTGCTCAAGCAGGTATGTCCTATTTTACCTGAAGACAGTACAGCAACACTGCACGACCGATTGGCTGAGTTAGGTGGTAAGACCTTGTTAGAAACCTTAGAGCTGCTATCAGCGGATAAACTGTCGCCACAAGTACAAGATGAAACGCAGACTTGTTATGCGCAAAAAATAGCTGTGAGTGAGGCGGCCTTAGATTGGACTTTAGCTGCTGACAAGCTTGCACTATCTATACGCGCGTTTAATCCCGTGCCCGTTGCGCATTGTTTTTATAATGAAGACCGCTACAAGATCTGGTCTGCAAAAGCTATTGCGAAGAACAGTGATTTGCCGCCTGGTTCAATAATTGATCTAAATAAACAAGGATTGGATATACAAACTGGCGACGGCATACTGACAGTAACTGAGCTGCAAGCGCCCGGTAAGCGCGCAATGCAAATAGCTGATTATGTCAATGGTAATGCAGTGCTGAGTATTGGCTCTGCGTTTAGTTGATTGCCAATGACATGCTTAATGGTGTCATGATATGACGGTACGCTTGCAAGCCTTAGGTGTTTTATTACAAGTTGTTCGACACGATGTTTCTCTTGATAAGGCGCTTGATAAGTGCTTAGAAAATAACGCCTCGCATGAACAGATAAGCCTACTAAAAGAATTGTGCTATGGCGTAATGCGTTGGTGGCCGCGTTTAAAAGTGATAGAACATCATTTGTTGGATAAGCCTCTAGCTAACAAACACCTCGATATCAGCGTTTTGCTTTGGCTGGGTTTTTATCAATTAGAAAAACTCAATATTGCCGAGCATGCTGCAGTATCTGAGACAGTGGCATGTGCTCCAGCGATAAAAAAGCAGTGGGCAAAGGGCTTGATTAATGCCTTGCTACGACGATTTCTTCGTGAAAGAGAAAACATCGTTAGTCTGCTAGAAAATAATTCCGATTTTACGACTGCTCATTCGGAATCTTTTATCAAGGCTTTGCGGCAGGCGTGGCCGCAAGATTGGCAGAAAATTGTTGACGCGAATAACTCGCGCGCACCTATGTCTTTGCGAGTTAATCGATTAAAGGTTAGCCGAGACGGCTATATCGCTGAGCTATCTAATGAGCAGATTGATACGAAAACTTCAGAAGTTGTAGCCAGCGCTATTGTTCTAAGCGAGCCATGTGCCGTTGATAAGTTGCCGGGTTTTAGAGAGGGCTTGGTATCGGTGCAAGACATTGCTGCTCAATTGGCTGCAGAACTTTTGGCGCCTCAGCCTGGGGAGCGTATCGTCGATGCCTGTGCGGCACCAGGCGGCAAGACTTGTCATATATTGGAGAGTCAATCCGAATTAGATCTTGTTGCCATTGACAATAAAGCAGTGAGGTTAAAGCGCGTTACCGAAAACTTAAAGCGTCTCGGTTTGTCTTGTCAGCTACAGGCGGTTGATGCGGTGAACCTTGACGCTTGGTGGGATGGCACTGAGATTGATCGGCTTTTGCTCGATGCACCATGTTCCGGTAGCGGGGTGATTCGTCGTCATCCTGATATTAAATGGTTGCGCCAATCAGTGAATATTGATGAGTTAGTCGCTAGTCAGCGATGTCTCCTAGGCGCCTTATGGCGAACGCTGAAACCAGGGGGTGTGATGCTTTACGCCACCTGCTCTATCCTGCCTGAAGAAAATTCTGAACAGATAGCATGGTTTTTATCCGAGCATGATGATGCTGAAGAATGGCCAATAGAGGCTGAGTGGGGGCGCTCAATGTCGTTTGGGCGTACTATTCTACCTGGGGAGCATGATATGGACGGTTTTTATTACGCGCGTTTGCGTAAAATAAGTCGATAAT
>CAYUVE010000153.1:2099-5403 GCA_964447985.1 uncultured Thiotrichales bacterium | reverse complement strand
ATTTTGAATCCGGCGCGTCTACCAATTCCGCCACCCCGGCAGCGGGGCTAGCAGTATAAAAGGCCAATTAATCGCTGGCAAGCGCTAGCCTTGTGAATGACAGTCTGGTAAGTTGCGTGCCTCACTATGTTACGTTCACAGTTTTCCTATCATTTACCCAACGAGTTAATTGCGCAGTATCCCAGCGAACAGCGTACTAGCAGCCGGTTGCTTAGTCTGGATGGCAATAGTGGTGAGCTTGGTCATCATCAATTTGTCGATATTATTGATTTGCTTCAGCCATCAGATCTGCTGGTGTTGAACAATACCCGTGTTATGCAAGCGAGATTGTTTGGTCAAAAAACCACGGGAGGTAAATTAGAGATTTTGGTCGAGCGCGTCGTTGAGCCTAGCCGAGCTTTGGCCAAAGTTCGTAATTCTCGTTCGTTAAAAATGGGTTCTAGTTTTATTATCGCTGATAAAGTCGAGGTGCATGTCGACGGTGCTCAGGAAGGCTTACTCATGCTACGTCTTGAAGAATCGGACTGGGTTTCACTGATGGCGAGACACGGGCATATGCCTTTGCCACCTTATATCGATCGTGGTGATGAGGATATCGATGCTTCTCGCTATCAAACTGTTTACGCGCAGCATGATGGTGCTGTGGCCGCTCCTACTGCTGGTTTACATTTCGATGAAACGTTGCTGAAAGAGATAAGAGATAAAGGAATCGATATTGCCGAAATTACTTTGCATGTCGGTGCAGGCACATTTGAACCTGTGCGGGTTGACGATATTGCTGAGCATACAATGCATGCTGAAACATTTGAAGTAAGCGAAACTGTATGTAACAAGATAGCTGAAACACGCCGAGCCGGTGGACGTGTTATTGCTGTCGGTACTACTTCAGTGAGAGCCTTAGAAAGTGCGGCCAATGAAGCAGGACTGACGAAGCCTTTGCAAGGCGAAACCAATATCTTTATTACGCCTGGCTATCAGTTCCGCTGTATTGATGCCATGGTGACAAATTTTCATTTGCCAGAGTCGACCTTGCTAATGTTGATTAGCGCCTTTGCCGGCTATGACAATGTTATGCGTGCTTATGAAGAAGCAGTTGATCAGCGATACCGCTTTTTTAGTTATGGTGATGCGATGTTTGTGTCGCGACAACAATAATTATGACAGGACGAGTCCTTGAATTTTGAATTATTAGCCGAAGATGGTTTGGCTCGCCGTGGTCGCGTGAGTTTAGGGCGTGGTGTGATTGAAACACCGGTGTTTATGCCTGTGGGTACTGCTGCTACGGTTAAAGGTGTTAGGCCAAGTACGGTCGATGAGATCGGTGCGCAAATCATCCTTAATAACACTTTTCATCTTATGTTACGTCCGGGCATGGATATTATTCGCGCTCATGATGGCGTGCATAATTTTATGAATTGGCATAAGCCTATCTTGACGGATTCTGGTGGCTATCAGGTATTTAGTCTCGGTGATATGCGTAAACTCAGTGAAAAAGGGGTTGAGTTTCGTTCACCGTTTGACGGCTCCAAGGTTTGGCTGGACCCTGAAACATCTATGGCCATCCAGCGTACGTTGGGTTCAGATATTGTTATGGCATTTGATGAGTGTACGCCTTATCCGGCGACGCCTGATGAGGCGAGGCAGTCCATGGAGCTTTCCATGCGCTGGGCGCAACGCTCAAAAGATGCACATGGCGATAATCCTTCAGCCTTATTTGGCATCATTCAAGGTGGTATTTACCCTGAGCTACGGCAAGAATCTCTTCAGCAGCTGACAGGCATTGGCTTTGACGGGTACGCCATTGGCGGTTTATCAGTGGGTGAGCCACAGGCGGAGATGCTGCATATTCTCGATGGTATCGCGCCGGCGATGCCAAAAAATGCGCCGCGCTACTTAATGGGGGTAGGAACACCGGAAGATATCGTTGAGTCAGTGCGGCGTGGTGTGGACATGTTTGACTGCGTTATGCCAACCCGCAATGCCAGAAATGGTCATTTATTCACCGGTCGAGGGGTGATCCGCATACGTAACAGCCGCTACAAGGATGATACCCGACCATTGGATGAAAACTGCGATTGTTACACCTGCCAGAACTTTAGCCGCAGTTATTTGCGGCATCTGGCTCACACTGGTGAAATGCTGGGAGCGACGCTAAATACCATCCATAACCTACGTTATTATCAAAATCTGACCCGAGATTTACGCCAAGCTATTGAAGAAGGCCGTTTGGATCACTACATTGAACACTTCTACGCGTTACGCGAGCAATCTGACTAGCGCTTAGCATATAATAAACAGTTAGCCACCGACGGCGGTGGTCTCTATAACGCTAATAAGGAACGACCAATGAGTTTGTTTATCTCTGACGCGATGGCCGAAACAGCTCCTGCTGCTGCCGGAGCGCCGGGTTTTGCCCAGTTTATTCCGCTGATCATTATCTTTGTGATCTTCTATTTTCTGCTTATCCGGCCGCAGATGAAGCGAGCTAAGGAACACAAGAAAATGGTTGAAGGTATTGCCAAAGGCGATGAGATTGTCACCAGTGGCGGTATTCTTGGCAAGGTCACGGCAGTGGATGAAGGATTTCTGAGTGTCGAAGTTGCCAGCGGCACCGTTATTCAAATGCAGAGT
This sequence comes from uncultured Thiotrichales bacterium, assembly GCA_964447985.1. GTDB lineage: Bacteria > Pseudomonadota > Gammaproteobacteria. Next base: position 2,772 of record CAYUVE010000153.1, on the reverse strand, counting down.
AGTGCTGTCAGCCAAGTTATGCCCAAGGGTACCTATAAGCCCGCCTAAAACATTAGCGTTTATTTAAAGTTATGAACCATTATCCTGCATGGAAGTATTTGCTTGTTGGCGCCGTACTGGTATTTGCGGTGCTTTATGCCTTACCTAATATCTATGGTGAAGATCCGGCTATCCAAGTGTCGGCTGAGCGCCAGATTGATGAAGAAGGTCTCGGCGAAAGGCTGAACAGTGTGCTGGCCGGTAGCGGTCTAAGTTATAAATCTGTGGAACAAACCGCGTTTGGTTGGTTGGTTCGCTTTGGTGATACTGAAGTTCAGCTAAAAGCCAATGAGTTGATTTCCGAGCAGCTCGGAAGTGGCTTTGTTACAGCCCTGAATCTTGCTCCATCGACACCAGATTGGTTGCGTGGCATAGGTGGTCAGCCTATGTACTTGGGATTGGATTTGCGTGGTGGTGTTCATTTCTTATTACAAGTCGATATGGTCACTGCTGAGAAGCAGGTGCAAACAGCCAATATCAAAGGTCTGCGTAGTTATCTACGTGGGGAAAAGATTCGTTACTCTTCTATCACCGAAGGGCCAAACAACACTATCTTGATCAAGTTTCGCTCAGAGGAAGATCGAACTAATGCGCGTGAGTTAATTTATAACGAAGCCGATTTTCGTGAGCTCGA
>CAYUVE010000153.1:0-1999 GCA_964447985.1 uncultured Thiotrichales bacterium | reverse complement strand
CCGGTATTACTTCTAAAAGATGAAATTATTACTGGTGATGCAATTATTGACGCGGCATCAGGTATCGATCAGCAGTCAGGCAGTCCCGCAGTATTCATTACCCTAGATGCTAAGGGTGCCAGCCGTATGAGCGATGTGACTCGCGATCATATCGGTAAGCCTATGGCGGTTGTCTTTAAAGAAACGAAAACAGATATCGTAGAAATTGATGGCGAACAAGTTAAGAAAAAACGCCAAACCGAAGAAGTCATTAATATCGCTACCATTCGCGATCAGCTCAGTAAACGTTTTCAGATTACGGGCTTGGATAGCACAGAAGAGGCGCGGGATTTGGCTTTGCTACTAAGAGCCGGTGCTTTGAAAGTGCCTATCGATATTATTGAAGAGCGCACCATTGGCCCAAGCATGGGACAAGAAAACATTGATAAAGGAACGCGCTCGGTCATTATTGGCTTTGTTCTTGTTCTGGTGTTTATGATTGCCTGGTATAGACAGTTTGGCATGATTGCTAATCTAGCCTTGGCCTTAAACTTAGTCGTGATTGTTGCTGTGTTATCGATGTTGCAAGCGACTTTAACATTGCCAGGTATTGCCGGGATTGTTTTAACTGTGGGTATGGCAGTTGATGCGAATGTATTGATCTTCCAGCGTATTCGCGAGGAGATCAACAATGGCAATACTCCGCAGGCCAGTATTCACTCTGGGTATGAAAAAGCCTTATCAACCATCGCTGACGCAAATATTACGACTTTAATCGCCTCGTTGGTGTTATACACCTTTGGAACCGGCCCGATTAAAGGCTTTGCTGTGACCTTATCTATAGGTATTTTAACATCCATGTTTACCGCTATTATGGGTACGCGTGCCGTCGTTAATTTTGCTTATGGCGGTAAGCGCATTAACAAATTGTCGATATAGAAATGGAATTATTTAAGAAAACACCAAGCATAGACTTTATGTCGCGACGTTATATCGCGATTGGTATTTCTGTCGCCTTATTGCTTATTGCTATTGGTTCACTGGCTATTCGGGGCTTGAATCTCGGTATCGACTTCACCGGTGGTACGATTATCGAAGTAGGTTACCCTGAAAGTGCTGAGCTTAGTGTAGTAAGAGGCGAGCTAGGTTCAAATGGTTATGACGATGCGATTGTTCAGCACTTTGGTACCAGCAAAGAAGTGTTGGTGCGAGTGGCGCCGCGCGAGAATATCAGCAATGCTGATTTAAGCAACCAGGTTATCGAGGTATTGAAGAACACCGGCGATGTTGAAGTGCGTCGTGTCGAGTTTGTTGGCCCGCAGGTGGGTGAAGAACTAACTAATGACGGTGGCCTGGCGATGCTCTATGCCTTGGTCGGGATTCTCATCTATGTTTATTTCCGTTTTGAGTTTCGTTTCGCGGTCGGTTCTGTCGCAGCGCTAGTGCATGACGTCATGATCGTGATGGGTTTTATTTCCATTCTTGGGGTCGAGTTTAATCTCACAGTCTTGGCCGCTATATTGGCTGTTATCGGTTATTCATTGAACGATACGATTGTTGTTTTCGACCGTATTCGCGAGAATTTTCGTAAGATACGCAAAGGCTCACCTGTTGAGATTGTTAATTCTTCTTTGAATCAAACTTTGTCGCGCACATTGATTACTTCGGTTACCACCATGCTAGTGTTACTAGCCCTATTTTTTCTTGGCGGTGAAGTGATTCGTGGTTTTGCTTTGGCCTTGATTATCGGTATTCTTATTGGTACGTATTCATCGATTTACGTGGCTAGCAATATCACATTGTTATTAGGGGTAAGCAAAGAAGATCTTATGCCGCCTCAAAAAGAAGGAGAAGAGGCGGACGAATTGCCTTAAACCTCTATACGTTTAATCGCGGTACAGGTATCGTAAACACGATACGTCATATCACTCAGCAGGTGCGTAACAGCCATGTTTACACTGCTTATTACATTTTTTGTTATATCGATTTTATTTTCTTTCCTTTGTTCGCTTTGGGAAGC
>CAYUVE010000152.1:0-5451 GCA_964447985.1 uncultured Thiotrichales bacterium | reverse complement strand
GGGTCAGACCCCTTTAATTGGACCCCTTTAGGCACAAAAGAGTCGACATTGCCACTTGGTGACCGATCAAACACGTATTCAGTCATAAAGTTGATGTAGCCGACTAATGACGAAGTATTAACGATTTGAAGCTCCGGCGCAGTCAGTGAATTTTGGCTAGTCTCTGTGCCGGGTGCTATAAAGCCGGGTCGATAGAAGTTAAAAACGGAAGGCGAGCGAAACGCTTGCTGGCCAAGTCGTGTTGACGGGTCTGAGGTATTGCTCAAACGTGACTCGGCGGGTACGGTAACGGGGTTAATATTAAAAGCCCGTGCCCAGTGAACAAAACGCAGAACGGGTTCACGTGTTTTAATAAAATTATCGTTTTGGTTGGCAGCGCCTGATGAATAGGCTGGATCAAGCAATATGGCGGCTATAGTTGCTTGTAAATCACCACGTGCGCCGCTTCCAAAGACCAACCCGTTAGCCGCAGTAAACTGACCTGACTCGAAAGCAGTTGCCACTCTTGAGACATAAGCAGGGCTGGGGCTGCTGGCGGTAAAACGTTGTATTAGCTGGCGCGAAACAAATGGTGCTACATTTGGGTGATTAAATATTGTATCTAGCGCTATATCGATGCTTTGGTCTCGCCAGTGTTGGCTGGAATGGTTACGCCGAGAAAGGATTTTTCCAACTCAGAATGTTGTTCTGGATAAATAATCAACTGGCCATAACGGTCGGGGTCATTTCTACTCGGGGTGCGGAAAAAGTTATCTTCGCCTCGATAAGCCAGGCCGGTAAACACGCGGGCGAGTCCGACGATGTCTTGATTGTTATAGGTTTCGATTGGCTGACCACCGCTTAACATGGGCGTACCATCGAGGTTTAATTCTACTAAGCCTATTGTAAATAGCTGCAATAACTCGCGTGCGTAGTTTTCGTCAGGTTGGCGACCTGTGTTGGGGTCTCCTCTTCGGTTGCGTAAATAAGTTAAGTAGCGCGCCATGACGGGTGAATAGGTAACGTCCTCCATGAGTTGTCGATAATTACCAAAGGCATTACGCGATAGAATGTCCATATAAGCGGCGACAGCGGCTTCTTCGCCAAATAAACTATTTTGTGAAATAACAAAGATCTGCGATAGTGCAAAGACCATACGTTGTCGCAGTTGGTCATTGGCGCCAATCATTGCTTGCCAAAACAGATCTGATGGCACGCGGGATGAGATGTCACCATCAGGCTCCTGACGCAATAAAGTATTACCGAGGAAAAAGGTAGGTGCTTTATTAAACTCCCTTGCTAACCAGTCTGCCGCGTCACTACCTGCTAGCTCAGCAATATCAGCATTGGTACCACCGAATGATGCGCGAGCTAAAAACTGAGAGGCTTCGGTATTATCTTCGATAAGCGTTGCGGAAGCGGGATCGGCGCTGGGTAGTGGCGGATTAGTAATGCCATTGCTACTACCACCGCTGCCTCCCCCACAGGCAGCTAATGCCAGGGAGCAAGCTAATAAAAGCAGAATTGTTCGTATCACCCTATTACTCCAAGAGCTAGAAAAAAGTCATTTAACTGTTTCTATCCTTGAAGTTGTGACAATCACTTGTGTGCAGTCATCGAATGCGCAGTGTATAGCAGCATGATTCATGCGCTGTGAAATTAGTCGCAATAATAGTAATGCGAAACAATTAAATAACTTGTAATAAATATTAATATTAAGAGACAAACGACAGTACGTATGTAAAGTTTATGTCTTTATACCGTGCCAAATTGAATATAAACTGAATTTGATTTTTACTGGCACCAGGTAGCAAAGGAGAGAATAATGGCCGATGTCACCATTACCGTATTTCGTTGGGCAGGTGCGTGGGGACCTTTTAAAGTGACAATTCCTTGTGGTGAATGCTCCTTAACTAAGGATGTGATTGCCGATACAGTAGAAAATGAGCTTGCAGGTATTGACGTTGAAGTTGATATGCGTGATTGGTTATCCGAATGGTGGAGACCTTTACTTAAGGGTGGGTGGCATGCACCAATCGTATTGGTCGATGGTAAATTGGTTAGTCAGGGTGCGGCGTTGAATAGGGGTGTGTTGACACAGGCTGTTATCGATGCGCATGCACATAAGAGCGATATTGATGGTAATCATTTATTTGGTAAGGTGAGTTGCCCGCATTGCCAGCGTGCTAAAGAATATTTAAACGAAGCAGGAATTGATTATCGTTACCACGATGTGGTGAAGGAACCGCGAGGTCTTTACGAGATGTTAGCAAGGGTTAAACCCATTGTTGGGCCTAAAACGCCGATTACCGTACCACAGATTTGGATGAATGGTGAATATGTTGGCGGTGCCGATCAATTAAGTGAATTGTTGAAGAGAACCGTTGAACCTAATACTGATCGTGGACAGTGTTCTTTATCACCGAATAGGCAATAGTTGTCGCGATTTTATGGGTGCAAAATAAAAGGTAGGTCAATATTAACAGCAATAGGCAAATGATCTGATGTGCTTTCATCAAGCACACGCATTTCTTTAACTTCTAGTGACGGTGATAACAAGATGTGGTCAATATTACGCATCGGCTTCCAGCTTGGAAAGGTGTTAAGTCTTTTCTCCGGCATACATAAACCACTTCTTTCTACAAAGCGACGAATTTCATAGCTTTGTCCAGTGCAATTAAAATCTCCCATCATGACGACATGAGGTTCATCTTCAATGATCTCGGCGAGAAATCCAAGCTGTTGCATGCGTGCGTGGCGGCTTAAGGCGAGATGTAGGACAACGACTAATAAGTATTCATCTTCGCTGCCATAGCATGCCACCATCGCACCGCGGCCAGGGATGCGCCCCGGTAATTTGTGTTCACGGACTTCCAGGGGTTTGAGTCGGCTAAGCATGCCGTTGCTATGATGGGCGAACTGTCCAATTTGACGATTAGTCTGATGCCACCAATAAGGAAAGTCAGCTTGTTTGGCAACATATTCAGTTTGATTTGTATTGGCGCTACGTATGCTACCGGCGTCGGCCTCTTGTAAGGCAACGATATCATAAGGTTGTATTGTCTTAGCGATTAAATCAAGGTTATTAAAGCTATCAGGGTGCGGTAGTACATGGCGCCAACTTCTTGTTAGGTAATGGCGAAAACGGCTCGAGCCCGTAGCGACTTGAATGTTGTAGCTAAGTAAGTTTAACTCTCGCAGCGCACGAGGGTCTTCGTTGGCCGCTTCAATCGAAGCTAAGTCGGGCATACTAAGGCACCTAGTTTTTCTGTCAATTTTAAATTTTCCCTGTAATCGACGGGGCAGTTAATGACAGAAACCGTCTCATCACTAAGTGCTTTTTCTAAGGTTGGCAGTAAGTCTGCAACACTTTCGATGTTATAGCCTTTAGCGCCAAAAGACTCAGCATATTTGACAAAATCAGGGTTATCAAAACGTACGTTAGAGGTTCGACCAAAGTGATTTTGCTGTTTCCATTCGATTAAGCCATAACTGGCATCATTCCATATTAATATGACAATCGGCACCTTATAGCGGACGGCGGTTTCGATTTCTTGTGAGTTCATCATAAAGCCTGCATCGCCGGTGACGGCGACGATGCGTTTGTCAGGATAAGCCAGCTTCGCAGCGATAGCTCCGGGTACAGCAATGCCCATGCTGGCGAAGCCGTTAGAGATGATGCATGTATTGGGATATTCGCAGCGAAATACGCGTGCCATCCACATTTTATGCGCGCCGACATCGCAGATAACGATGTCATCGAGATTCATGGCGGTACGTAGATCCCAAATGATCTTTTGCGGTTTGACTGGGAAACCTTCATCTTTGCTGTATTCATTCATATCATCGATGAGGGTGCGGCGAAGGTGGCCAAACTCGTAACCGACATGAGGTGATGCTATTGCCGCAATTCTATCCAAGCTATGGCGAATATCGCCGTTAACGCCGACATCAACAATATAGTGTGCGTCCACTTCTGAAGGTGACATGTCGATATGAATGATTTTACGGTCTTTGGTGGGATGCCAAAGGTGTGGGTGGTATTCAACTAAGTCGTAACCCACGCAGATGATGACGTCCGCCTGATCAAAACCGAGATTAAGGTAGTCATAGGTCTGCAATCCGGCTGTGCCCAATGCCATTGGGTGCTTAAACGGTATGGCGCCCTTCGCCATAAAAGTATTGGCTACCGGAATATTGAGTTTTGCAGCAAAGTCGGCCAGGTTGCCCCAGGCACGTTCTCTAATCACTCCGTTGCCGGCGAGAATAATCGGATGCTTGGCTTCAGAAATGCTTTTAGCCGCAGCTTCAATGCGTTCAGACGATGGTTCAGGTGGATGAGGCTGTTGAACAGTAAGCGGCTGATCCTCAATCGGCATTGGCGCCAGGTTTTCCGGAAACTCAATAAAGCAGGCACCGGGTTTCTCTGTTTGTGAGACTTTGAATGCTTTGCGAATGACTTCGGTAATAACATTGGGTGTTAGCATGCGCACCGAGTACTTGGTTAGAGGCTTAAATACTGCTTCTAAATCAAGTACTTGATGAGATTCTTTGTGTAAACGGTTGGTGCCGGCCTGACCAGCAATGGCAACCAGTGGCGCGTAATCCATATTGGCGTCAGCGACGCCAGTGATGAGATTCGTAGCACCCGGGCCGAGTGTGGAGAGACATACGCCGGTTCGCCCAGTAAGACGGCCGTAAACATCGGCCATGAAAGCGGCGCCTTGTTCATGTCTTACGGTGATAAACTTTATAGGAGAGTCTAAAAGCGTATCCATGAGGTCGAGGTTTTCTTCTCCGGGTATCCCAAAGATAAACTCAACCCCTTCGTTTTCTAGGCACTGAACAAATAATTCAACTGCCTTCATTCCTGCCCCCTGTTTCGTCGCTTATGCCACGATTAACAACGTTTAGTTTTGTTCACTACTCGCCTTTGTGACGAGAAAATCAACAATATTGATGAGCTCCTCATAACTGCCCTGTGCCTGTCGCGGCCCTGTGTAATACTGATTATCTATGATGACGGCAGGAGTGCCGCTAACTTGATAGCGTCGTGTCAGCTCTTCAGCTTGTTTGACTTTGCCGCTTACTGAAAACGAGTAAAACGCCTTACGAAAGGATTTATTGTCCACTCCATGTTCTTCAAAGAACGCCATCAGTGTCTCGTCATTATTGAGTGAGCGTCGACCTTTGTGAATGGCATCAAAAAGTGGTTGATGGATATCGTCCAGCACGCCTAAGGCCTGTGCAGTGTAGTAAGCACGGGTGTGTATCGCCCAGCTTTTATTCAGTACAGCCGGAAGGCGAACAAAACTGACTTTGTCGGCATTGTCTTCTAGCCAACGTTCAACATAAGGTTGAAACCGGTGGCAGTGAGGACAGCCGTACCAAAATACTTATAGCACTTCGACTTTATCTGAGTTGCTAAGCTTGGCCCGTTTGGGGTTGATGACACTGTAAGCTTGGCCTGCT
>CAYUVE010000151.1:0-5485 GCA_964447985.1 uncultured Thiotrichales bacterium | reverse complement strand
ACAACCATAATCAGATGGTATTGCTGTGAATGTTAATGGGACAGTAGTGATTTAATAAATATATTTTCGTAGTGCTAGTGTTATTGTTTTGCACTTGCAATAGGGCCAGTGGTGATAATGATCCTAAGTATTATGAGTACGATTTCACAAATATTGAAAAAACAAAAAAAGTTACCCTCCGGTTTGCAGCAGAACATATAGGGGAATATCAGGAGCGGCTATACCATCGCAATGCAGGAACGTCTGTATCAATGTGGTATCCGTCGTTGCTAGACAGGGTTTGGGTAAATGTATGGGTATCTACTGCTAGAGAGCTTAAAAACGCAAAGATTAAGCCAACTGCTAATGATCGTAAAATTAGTGTGAGAGTTCGTGGGAATGCTATGGTAGATCCTAATGTTACCCTTCAAGGGGATATGATATCTCTATGTCACGTTAATAGTTTTTCAAATAAGTTTGTAGAAGATGGGCAGATAGGTAACTTTGATCGTTATAAGCATATTCGGAAGAGGAACCACTATCTGTATCATCCTATAGAAAAAATAAAAGGGGTGTACTGCATAAAGTGCAATGGGAGTACGTGCAGTTTGATTGGGGTCACTGATTTTGGTGTACATTATACTGCAATTGAAAAGTACGTTGATGGAAGAATGAATAGTGAAGTGTTAGAAATTCACAAGGGCGTTAACGAGTTCTTAGCAAGAAAAATAGTAAAAACCGTAGAATCAGATTAGTGAATGGTGCGTAGTAAACTATGTTTGCCTTTGTTGCTCTGCTGGGTTCCCTTTTCCCGCGACTTTATCAGCTGCCTCGATTATTTACTAAAACGTAGATGAGAGGCGACGTTTGTTTGAGTTTGTCTGGAGGACAAACGAGTTTAGTCGCCGCTACGTTTTAGTAAATAATCGAGGGAACCCGTAGGCCAGTACCCCAGGGGCACTTCCTCATAAGATCCTGGTTGGATCGTATTCAGGGCGCTGATCAGGAGCAAGACTTTTGCCTACTTTTGGTCTCAAAAGTAGGTCGCCAAGAAGGCGAAAAACAATAATAAAGAAAGACTGAATCCTTCCTGTTACCATAAACCTTTCCATCAAAAAGCAAATTAGAACACCGCAATGCGTTTCAACACCCTCGACCAATGGTTGCATTGGCAAGAAACTTTAAATCCCAAAAAAATTGATTTAACGCTGGAGCGTGTGCAGCAGGTCTTGTCTGCCATGCGGCTATTACCACCGCCTTATGCGGTGATCACCGTTGCTGGGACGAATGGTAAGGGTTCTTGCGTGGCGATGTTGTCGGCCATTCTTAAAGCCGGTGGTTATAAAGTTGGCAGTTATACTTCGCCACATATTTATCGTTATAACGAGCGTATCGCGATCAACGGTGAACCTATAGATGACGAATCCATCATTGAAAGCTTTGAGCGCATTGATCAAGCGCGTGGTGAAATTCCTTTAACCTATTTTGAATTTTCTACCCTGGCGGCGATTGATATTTTTGCTCAGTCACAAGTTGATGTGGCGGTGCTTGAGGTGGGTTTAGGTGGTCGGTTGGATGCGACCAATGCGGTGGATGCCGATGCGGCTTTGATTGCCAGTATTGGTATTGATCATATTGCGTGGTTGGGTGATAACCGTGAACTGATTGGTTTCGAAAAGGCAGGTATTTTTCGGGCCAATAAACCGGCGATATGCGGTGATTTTGATCCGCCACTTAGTGTGCGGCGTGTAGCTGAAGAGCTGGGGGCTGAGTGGCAAACGGCTAACGAAGATTTTGGCTATCGTAAGGAAAACGGTGCCTGGACTTGGTGGGGCAAAGATAAACAACGTGCAAGTTTACCCATGCCAGCATTGCGTGGTGAGGTGCAGTTGGCCAATGCTGCCGCGGTGATTGCGACTTTGGAGACTTTGTCTTCACGTTTTCCTTTATCTCAGGCCGATATTCGAGCTGGCTTGCAAGCCGTGAGTTTACCGGCGCGTTTTCAGGTGGTTCCGGGTGATATCGTGCGTATCTATGATGTCGCGCATAATGTGGCGGCAGCTGAGGAGCTCGCTAAGCGTTTAGCCTTATTGCCTGCGCAAGGAAAGACGTTTGCGGTGTGCAGCATGTTGGCGGATAAGGATATTGCCGGCGTCGTTAAGCCATTGGTTGATTTAATTGACTGCTGGCATATTTTTGCAATGCAAACTGCGCGTGCGGCGTCGATTGATCAATTGAGTACCGCTTTACTTGAGGCAGGTGCTAAGCAGTTTGTTAGCCATTCCGATCCTGAGAGCACTTGGAAAGCAGCTTTGGAGAAGGCTAACCCGGGTGATCGAATATTGGTGTTCGGTTCGTTTTACGCGGTTGCCGATATTATGCGGCTCGATGAGATCGAAATTAGTTAATTGCTGTTTACTGTATCTAGCTACGATTAGGGCGGCTTATTAATGGTATGATTACGCCGGTATCTGATAGCTAAATTTCCGATTTATGGCGAAAGCACGAAGTTCTCAATCTGCCGGCAAGGCGAAGCAGCGAATTGTCGGCGCGACTGTTCTTGTCGCTATCTTTGTCATCATCGTTTTGATTTTGCCAAGCCAAAATCAAGAGGAGACCGAGGTCTTGCAAGCGGTGGAAATTCCGCCTAAGCCGGAAAACCTCAATGTTAAGGTGCTACCGATTGAGATTCCTCAACCACCGCGTGAGCCAACGCCGGTAAAGCCTATTGCTAGCATAGAGCCAGTGCCAAGTAATTCGACTGAGACATCTGATTCATCAGAGACCGAAGTGGCGCCTGAGCCACCAGTGGATACGGCAAGTACCGAGAAAATTGCCGCGGTAGAGGCAACGCCTTCGCCTGCTGCTTCCGCCGAACAGGCAGAACAATGGGTCATACAAGTAGGTAGTTTTTCCAGCCGGGAAAATGCGGGACAGTTACGTGACCGACTTAAGGCGGATAACTACAAGGTCTTTGTGCAAGAGGTGTCGGCAAACGGTAGTAGCAGCTTTCGTGTCAATGTCGGGCCTAATCCTGATCGTAGCAAGCTCGAGCCTTTTAAGGCCAAGCTTGAAAAATTATTGAATGCATCAGCCATCATCAAGGCTTATGAGCCTTAATGAATAAGGGGTTGACCAAATAGCGCGATGATATGGGTTGACTACATCATTATCGCGATCGTGGTGATTTCGACCCTGATTAGTTTAATAAAGGGTTTTGTTCAACAAGTTATTTCCCTGGCCACTTGGTTATTAGCGTTTTTTCTTGCTTTACGTTTTGCGCCCAGTTTGTCTGGTCATCTGGAGCAATATATCTCGCTTGAAGCGGCACGTCAGGGCGTGGCGTTTTTCCTTATCTTTATCAGTGTTGTGTTGCTTGGCGGCATTATTAGTTTTATTGCCTCGAAGTTGGTGAGTGCGGTGCATCTGAGTTTAGGTGACCGATTATTAGGCTTAATATTTGGCGCGTTGCGCGGTGTGGTAATTGTGCTCACCCTGACCTTTTTTATTGGTATGAGCCCGCTGGTCGATGAGATTTGGTGGGATCAATCGATGTTGCTCGGCTATAGCCGCGAGTTGTTGGTGATTGTGCTCGATTGGATGCCAGAGAATTTCAGCGAAATGCTGTTTCAGCGTTTGAAAGCGATATAGCACCAGTGGACCAATTTTTATTGAAAAAGCGTGGAATCGGTGGCGTTTTTTCTTGCTATCCAAGGTAAAATAGCGTCTCTAGTCAAGAGGATCCCTGCATGTGTGGAGTTGTTGGCCTAGTTGCCAAAGAAAAAGTTAACCAATCCATTTACGATGCGCTGACGGTTCTACAACACCGCGGCCAAGATGCAGCAGGGATTATGACCTGCGATGATAACCATCTCTTTTTGCGTAAAAAGAATGGTTTAGTACGAGATGTCTTCCGTACTCGCCACATGACCGAGCTAAAAGGGAACGTGGGTATTGGTCATGTTCGTTATCCCACCGCAGGTTGCGATTCTTCGGCTGAAGCGCAGCCTTTCTTTGTTAACTCACCCTACGGTATCGCGCTGGGTCACAATGGGAATCTCGTTAATGTCGATCAGCTTAAAGATGAGCTTTTCCGCCAGGGTTTGCGTCACATTAATACCCAGTCAGATTCCGAGGTATTGCTTAATGTTTTTGCCCATGAGCTGCAACGCGCGAATAAGCTCAATCTAGCAAAGAAAGATATTTTTGCAGCTGTAGCTGGCGTGGCACGTCGCTGCCGTGGCGCCTATGCGGCTGTAGCCATGATAATGGGTTATGGAATTGTGGCGTTTCGCGATGAATACGGTATTCGTCCTCTGGTTTTTGGTAAACGCGAAACCAAGAAAGGCGTTGAATACATGGTGGCCTCGGAAAGCGTCGCGTTAGATGTACTTGGTTTTGAGCTCGTTAGAGACGTGCGCCCGGGTGAGGCTGTTTATATTTCGGTGGATGGCAAATTGACCACGCAGCAATGTGTGCCTGCTAAGGTGCATTCGCCGTGTTTATTTGAGTATGTCTATTTAGCTCGTCCGGATTCAATTATTGACAATATTTCGGTTTATAAAGCACGCCTAAGAATGGGCGAAGCTTTGGCGGAGAAAATTCTCCGACTGCGCCCTGATCACGATATCGATGTGGTGATTCCGATTCCTGATACCAGCCGTACAGCAGCCTTACCGTTGGCTTATAAGTTGGGAGTTAAGTATCGCGAAGGCTTTATTAAAAACCGCTATATTGGCCGTACCTTTATTATGCCGGGGCAAAAGCAGCGACAAAAATCGGTTAAGCAAAAACTTAATGCGATTGGCTTAGAGTTCAAAGGTAAGAATGTTTTATTAGTGGATGATTCTATTGTCCGCGGTACGACGTCAAAAAAAATCATTCAAATGGCGCGCGAAGCAGGCGCTAAAAATGTCTATTTTGCCTCAGCGGCGCCACCGGTGCGCTATCCCAATGTTTATGGTATCGATATGCCGGTTGCCAGCGAGTTAATTGCGCACGGTCGAGATGAAGCCGAGATTGGTAAATACCTTGGGGCTGATTGGTTGATTTATCAAGATCTAGAAGATTTAGAGCACGCCGTTCATTCTAAAAAGAAAGACAATATTGATCGCTTTGAATCATCGTGTTTTAACGCCGACTATATTAGTGGCGAAGTCGATGAAAGCTACCTGGAAGGTTTGGAGAATCTCCGTAGTGATAGTGCTAAGAAGAAGCGTTCGTCTAAGGTAACGCGCATTGATTTCTATAATGCGTCTTGATGGGGGCCGCGAATATTAGTTGACAGTAATCACTAACAGCAATAAGCTTTAGTTGCGCCGAATTTGAAGACTCAGCTTGCGGGCGCGTAATAAGTTCAGCTAAAGCGAGAAAACCCGCTTTAGTTCGCCGACTGTGTGTCGGACAAACAGGCGGGTTTTTTTGTGCCTGTTTAGCTTGGTTTTTTTGAATTTTGAGAGACGGTTATGACAGACGATACAACGAAATGGGCGATTCGCACTCAGGC
>CAYUVE010000150.1:0-5535 GCA_964447985.1 uncultured Thiotrichales bacterium | reverse complement strand
CGCCTTTTAGAAGACGCTTTTGATGCAGGTGGTTTTTTCACGCCCGCTATGTTTGACGCCTTTGCGTTCAATCAAAAGCAAGCGATTTGGATCTGCTCCCATGCACTTAAGCAAATGCATCGAAGCTATTCCCGCCGCACCAGCCCCAAGACAAACGATATCGACCGAATCTAAGCGCTTGCCCTGCAGTTCCAATGCATTCAAAAGCCCTGCTGCAATAATTACAGCTGTACCATGTTGGTCGTCATGAAAAACAGGTATATCAATACGTTCACGCAAGGCATCTTCAATTTCAAAACAAAGCGGCGCAGCAATATCTTCAAGATTAATTCCCCCAAAGGTCGGCGCAATGCTAGCCACGACATCAACGAAGTGCTCAGCTGAATTAGAATTGACCTCGATATCAAACACATCTAAGTCAGCAAACTTTTTAAACAGTACCGCCTTGCCTTCCATGACCGGTTTACTCGACAGCGCGCCCGTATTGCCTAAGCCCAAAACCGCACTACCATCAGTAATAACCGCGACCAAATTACCTTTATTGGTGTAGCGATAAGCTTCATGCGCATCTTTGGCAATGGCTCGCACGGGTTCCGCCACACCGGGGGTATAGGCCAATCCCAATTCATACTGAGTGTCGCATGGCTTACTTATCGCCATAGCGGTCTTACCCGGTTTCGGTAGTGCGTGGTATTCCAACGCCGCCTGTTTTAGTTCATCGGTCATATGCGCTTCACTTGTGGATAACTCGGCTAGGCGCACAGCGCTAAGCCAAAAGAGACTATTTTACTATTTTTACGCGTTGACCGGGTTGCAGTTCGCCATTTGGATACTGGTCATTGATCAAACGTAGCTGCCCCTCAGCGTAGTTGGGAATACGTGATTGTGTAGCCAGCTTGGCATAGGTATCACCTTCTTTGGCAACTATCACGCGAATCGCCAACGCTTGCGCTAGGCTACGTTCCTCTTCCTTGAGCTTGTGAAAGCTTTCAACCGTCTTTACAAAAGCCTCATCAAACGATACTACCGCGCCATCGGCTTTGGTCGTAGCGATAAAGGTATAAGCCTTGTTGCCTAAATACACCACGGCGATGCGGATATCACGCTGGCCATAAGGTGTATTACCACGTGTCAGTCCCGTGTATCCGTCTAATCCGTCATTATCTAAACGACGCCCTTCCGTAAGCGATTTCACCTTAAGCCGAGTAGTGAGAAATTCCTTAGCCGAGATGCGTTTATTGAGATCTTCAACACCTACCTGAATAATCGCCTCACCCTTCGGAGCCTGAGCGACAATCGAAGTTGGCTGGTTATCGACACGCCAACCCTCGGGGAATTTCATGGCGAAACCTAAATCAGCATGGTAGAAAGCCGAACCACGACGAATACCTTGTGTCTCGCTATCACCAAAGGTCATTCCTCGGATCTTTGTCAGGTATTCATTGCGATTCACTTTGTTGGCACCCGACGACTTGGCTAAATATTCAGCCTTGCCGACAACTTCCTGCAAACGCGTATCGTTCTTGGGATGGGTAGCGAATACACCATGATACGCACGCGGTTCACGACCTTCTTTTTCAGCTAAATCCTTATCAAAAATCTCTTGGTCTTTGAGGACACTGATGACTTCTATCATGGCCTGCGGATCATAGTCAGTGCGCGCAATGTATTCCGCGCCGAAGCTATCTGCTTCCAGCTCATGATTTCGGCCATAGCCGCGAATCCACGCTGTGCCTAGGGCACCGAATAGGTTTTGCCCCGTCGCGCCACGCAGTTCTGGGACAAGAATAGAACCGATTAAAAATCCGGTGCTGGCAAGTTGTTGCTGACTAATCTGGCGCACACTGTGCCGCGCGGTGACATGACCAATCTCATGGCCCAATACTGCTGCCAACTCTGCCTCAGAATTGAGGTAAGCCATAATGCCGCGGGTAATGTAGATATAACCGCCAGGCAATGCAAAGGCATTGACTTGGTCACTGTCCAAGACGGTAAACCGGTAGATTAAATCGGGCCGATGGCTATTTTTTGCTAAGCGCTCACCAATGCCTTGAACATAGGCCTGCAGCTCAGGATCATCGTAATAGCCGTATTGATCAACGATTTGCTGATGATTTTCTCGACCTAGCTTTATCTCAGCATCTTCGCTCATGGTCACGAAGTCGCGCTTACCGGTAGCTGGATTGGTGGCGCAGCCACTGACCAACACTGCCGCGGTGACTATGAGCAGCGCGATAAAGCGATTAATGCTTGGCCAAAAAATATTCAAGGCAAACGGCTCCTAGCAAATCTATACCTTTAGTATAGACCGTGTTTGCTGAACTTTTATTGAATTAAGGTTCTGAAACGATCACGAGATCGTCAGAAATCGCTTATTTACGACCGTATTTCTGCTTAAAGCGATCTACACGACCTGCGGTGTCAATAATCTTCTGTTTGCCAGTATAAAACGGGTGGCATTGAGAACAAATTTCAACATTGAGGTCTTCGCCAAGGGTTGAACGGGTCTTAAAGACGTTACCACAACTGCAAGTCACGGTAATTTCTTCATATTTTGGATGAATATCAGGTTTCATTTCAGTTCCTATTCGGTTTCGCCGCCACTGACTCCAACATTTATGTGTCAGCACGGGTCAAAAGGGCCGCTAATATTACGTAAAGTTTTTATTTTCAGCAAGTTATTCCTGCTGAGAGAATTCGCCTTGTCAGAGCTAGCGCTTCATCGCCTCGAAGAACTGTGCATTTGTCTTGGTGCCTTTGAGCCTATCCAACAAGAATTCGATAGCTGCCAACTCATCCATAGGATGTAGTAATTTTCGTAGAATCCACATTTTCTGTAGTTCATCAGGCTGAGTTAGATATTCCTCGCGGCGTGTACCCGAACGGTTGACGTTGATGGCCGGATAGATACGTTTTTCAGCGATGCGACGATCAAGGTGTAATTCCATATTACCGGTACCCTTGAATTCTTCGTAGATCACGTCGTCCATACGCGAACCCGTTTCAATCAAGGCTGTGGCAATAATCGTTAGGCTACCACCTTCCTCAATATTACGTGCACTACCAAAGAAACGTTTCGGACGATGCAAAGCATTGGCATCAACACCACCTGTTAAAACCTTACCGGATGAAGGCACTACCGTATTGTAAGCACGCGCCAAACGCGTAATCGAATCAAGCAAAATAACAACATCACGCTTGTGCTCAACAAGACGTTTAGCTTTTTCCATGACCATTTCGGCAACTTGAACATGTCGTGTTGCAGGCTCATCAAAGGTACTTGAAACAACTTCACCACGCACTGAACGCTCCATTTCGGTCACTTCTTCAGGACGCTCGTCAATCAGCAACACAATCACATAACATTCTGGATGCTGGGTAGTAATCGAATGCGCAATGTTTTGCAGCATCATCGTCTTACCCGCTTTAGGTGGTGACACAATCATGCCACGCTGACCTTTACCGATTGGCGACACCAATTCAATAACTCGGGCGGTGATATCTTCTGTACTACCATTACCTAACTCTAAATTGAGTCTCTCATTAGCAAATAGTGGTGTCAGGTTTTCAAATAGAACTTTGTTCTTAGCATTTTCGGGCGACTCAAAATTAATTTCATTAACTTTGAGCATGGCGAAATAACGCTCGCCATCTTTTGGTGGACGGATCTTGCCAGATACCGTATCACCAGTGCGTAAATTAAATCGGCGGATCTGGCTTGGTGAAACGTAAATATCATCCGGTCCAGCTAAATAAGAACCTTTAGCGGAACGTAGAAATCCAAAGCCATCTTGCAGTATTTCTAACACCCCATCGCCATAAATACTCTCGCCTTTTTTCGCAGCAGCTTTGAGAATAGCGAAAATAATGTCTTGTTTGCGCGAACGCGCTTTGTCTTCGATACCCAGCGATTGGGCAATTTCAATTAACTCTGTTGGTGACTTTTGCTTTAACTCCGTCAGATTCATGGTATTACCAGAATCTGGTGTGTCATCACGCTCCTCGTCACGCTCACGCGCTTCATTACGTGCATTGTCACGACGATTGTTGCGCCCGTTACGAGAACGGCCATCTTTTCGTCCAGCGTTATTCTTGGCTTGAATTTTCTCAACAGTAGCAGACATAGGCTATATTCGCTTGATTGGTTGTTTAGATGAGGTTGGACACGAAGTGTCCGGTTGATTATTTTTGGAAGGGTGCCTGAAACGGCGAACTTATTTTACCTTTAGTTACTAAGCTAACATGAAAACTTGAAAAGGTCTAGACCTTTCGTTAATCCTAGCCATGCGCCAAGGTATGAATACCTAAGGACACAAGGCTAAAGATTGCTATCTAAAAATGCTGATAACTGCGACTTCGATAAAGCACCTACTTTGGTTGCCTCAACATTGCCGCCCTTAAATAGCATCAGTGTTGGAATACCGCGAATACCAAAACGTGGTGGCGTTTGTGGATTTTCATCAATATTGAATTTAGCTATTTTTACCTTATCGCCATACTCGTTAGCGATCTCTTCTAAAATAGGCGCAATCATTTTACAAGGACCACACCAGTCGGCCCAAAAATCGACTAACGCTGGGGTATCTGAATTAATCACCTCGTCCTCAAACGAAGCATCAGACACATGCACAATATTACCACTCACTCGTTGTCTCCTGTGTTTCCAACAATGCGCGTAGGGCTCGTCTCGGTTTGTATAGATTCGGGAAATTCATTAAAAGGCGAGACGGCAAACAGCCACGTACGTAAAGAGTATATATGGGCGCTTCGACTAAATCCAAGGTATTCGCCTATACACTCACATTTGGCATCACAAAACTTCCGCTGTTAAACCTTAATCGGCGCTAACGCTTAAACCTTGAATAGCAACTATACACGCCAATTATGGCAAGTAGCATAGCATATGCCGATAATTGATGTCCCTTACAAGTTCTTGTTTTTACTTCTAATTTAGGCTCTAGCTAGACTTATCACTGCCAAGCTAAGGGCTTTAGCTTACCAATCAGAAATTCCTAACAATTCTCAGTCTTGCCCCGGTTCTCACAGCCAAGACGCTATAGTTAGCACCCTAGAAAAACCGCAGCGCTAGGAGCAATTAGACCCGTTTTTTAAGCTAAAGCCAAGCCAAGAAACGTCGATAACCGGTCACACGTCGCGCTTTAACTAAGCTTGACACCTTAGGGAGTGCGTGGCATAAAGGCGCGCTTAAGCTTTTTTGGGCTTATTCTCGTACCTGAGTTTTTACATTGGGATACTAATTCGGGGGAGTCAATAGTGGTCTCGCTTGATCGCAATGACGCCGAAGTTCTCGTCAATCTCTCAGGTATTCTTAAGTAATGTTGCGATCAACAGAGGAGAACAGTATGAAAGCACGTTGGATTGTTAGTGCAGCAGCAGCTGCAACGTTGATGGTTGGTGTTGGTACTGCTAGCGCTGATGAAGCTTTAGCTAAAGCAAGTGGCTGCTTTGCTTGTCATTCAATTGACAGAAAAGTTCTTGGCCCAGCTTGGAAAGATGTTGCAGCCAAATATGCTG
>CAYUVE010000149.1:0-5611 GCA_964447985.1 uncultured Thiotrichales bacterium | reverse complement strand
GGGTTAATCCTGATGTCGATGCCATGACGCACCCTTATATCTCTACCGGCATGAAGGAAAATAAGTTTGGTATCGATTTTTCAGAAGCCTTAGACGCCTATCGCGATGCCAAAGCAATGAGTCATGTCGATATACAAGGAGTCGATTGTCATATTGGTTCACAACTCACAGACGTAGCGCCGTATGTTGATGCGATGCAACGTATGGTGGTGTTGATTCAGTCGCTTGCTAAAGAAGGTGTCGCCATTAGTCATATTGATATCGGTGGAGGTTTAGGGGTTCGCTACCAAGATGAAGAGCCACCGTTACCTGATGTTTATGCCGAAGCGGTTCTAAATGCTTTGCAGCCCGTTTCCGGTATTAAAGTATTGCTCGAACCTGGTCGCGCTATTGTTGCTAATGCAGGCGTATTATTAACGCGCGTCGAATACCTAAAACATAATCCGCACAAGAACTTTGCCATTGTTGATGCAGCAATGAATGATTTAGTGCGTCCTTCGCTTTATCAAGCTTGGCAAGATATTTCGCACGTCAATACTAGTGGTAATGGCGAGGCCAAACGCTACGATATCGTCGGGCCTGTTTGCGAGTCGGGAGACTTTTTAGGTAAGGACAGGATGTTAGCGCTTGCAGAAGGCGATCTGCTTGCCGTACGTTCTTCCGGTGCCTATGGAGCAAGTATGAGCTCTAACTATAATTCTCGTCCACGCGTAGCGGAAGTATTGGTAGATGGCGATACCGTTCATCTCGCGCGTGAGCGAGAGAGCATTGCTGACCTAATGCGTGGAGAAAAAATATTGCCTTGATGAAATACCCCGTATCAAGGCAATGCGTTTCTAATTGGTACCTATGATTCTGTTGCCAGAATTTGGTTCGACGACAACGATACCTTTGATGCCTAGATCAGCGATAAACAAGTTTTGAGTGGTTTCATCCCACGCGATAGCGATAGGAAGAATAAAACCTAGGCCATTACCTACCTGATCGCCGCCATCTTGTTCTGCAGTATTGTCATCAATGGTTGAGACTACGCGAGTCTCCCTGGTTGTGATATTTACTGAAGTCAGCGCACGAGTTGTCGGGCTGATGAGATAGACAATGTCGCTATTACTATCGATAGTTATGCTAACGAAGTCTAGTACTAAATAAGGATTAGCTAAGGCTGGTATTTCAATACCATCAGCAGTGTCTAAATCGATGACGACCACAGTTTGATTGCCGTCATCTGCAACCAATGCTCGGTTCTGCGCCGCGTCAACAATAATAGCTGTTGGCCATGGAATATTGTCGTTAAAGAAAACGCTACGATCGCCAGTATCTAAGTCAACAGCTCGAACACTTGGATTGTCCGCATAGGCATCAGTATAAAGAATGCGATTTCTTTCAGCATCGAGAGCTAATGCGGTGGGTATTTGGAATAGCGGGCCGCTGCCGATAGTATCGTTATCGGAAACAATGGTAAGCAAGCCAGACGCTAAATCCAATGCCGCGATGCCATCACCATTCAAGGTAAAGAAGTAGGCCGTGTTATTGGCGAAGTCGACAACAAATTGAAATGGGTCGATTTCAATCGTGCTTTGGTCGATCGTAATCGGTGGCAAAGTTATTCCGTTAGCTTTGTCATTAATGATTAGTGTGCTGTCATCTATAGAAAAGGCAAATAAAAAGACATTTCCAGTTGCTGGATCGACAATAACATTTGTGTAACGCTCAGCATCAAGTAATGCGGGTGGGTTGCTGCCTATAATGCTTCGATCACCTGTAATGAGGTCAATGGCAAAAATAGAACCGTTATTATCACTGACCAGTGCACGTGTGCCGTCAATGCTAATTGCGCTGGCATCTATTAAAGCGGGCCCGTTGCCAATGATATTGGTCGATGGTGTGACAATGTCGTCGCCGGAGAGTGCGTCTAAATCACCGTTAGAAAGATTCACAGTGAAAATCGATGTCGGTGTCACTACAAGTAAACGGCTATTGGTGTCATCAACGTCGATTGAGCGTATCAGAGTGGGGTCTGTAATCCCTGCTGGTAAGCCAGCAAGGAATGCGCGGTCACCATTATCGAGATCGACGGTGATAAAACCGGGAATACCTTCGTCATAGACAATGGCTTGATTACCCGTTTCATCCAGTGCGATGCGCGTCGGGGTAATAAAATCAGGCCCAGTGCCAACGCCAGTATTGTTTGAAATAACAGATGTAGAGAAGTCGTCTAAGTCAATGGCAATAATAGCGGGTGCGACTGGATCAATGGCGAGCACACGATTATTTGCTGCATCGACGACGAATTGGTCAATCCCGGGTTCGACTCGAACAGGTAACCGAGTGATGCTGTCATCAGTTAAATCAATCAGGAGGAGGTTATCACCAGCTGGTGTATCTTCAACAACGAATAGACGATCATTATCTGGATCAATTTCGCCTGAACCGGATAAGGCTTGGAAATCGCTAGGGCCACCAGCGGAGCCTGGTAAGGTGCCACCAGCAAACGTCGCAGGAAACGGACTTACTTCGCCAGTGCTGTTATCAACAATATTAATGCCGCCAGTTCCAGCATCAACAACTAGAATTCGATTTCTTGCATTATCAGCGAGTGCTGATCCCGGCGCAGAAATAACCGTCGCTTGAGAATTGACGCTAATCGTTTGCGTTGAGACTTCGCCGTTAGCGTCGGTAATAGTAACAGTAATGTCGTTATCACCAAGATTTAAAGGGATGGCGGGAGTGGACCAATTGCCGTCGGCATCGACTGTCGCGATAAAATCGCTACCGTCTACACTGACAATAATGCTATCAATAGCATCGCCCTCGGGATCGATGGCTGTACCACGTACGACAACGCTGTCGCCGATAATTAGGCTATTGTCGGTGGGGAAATCAATCGTAATCGTTGGACCTAAATTGTCACCAACCTCGATCGTAAAGCTTTCCGAAGCCGATTCGCCGACGCTTGGCGTGGCAAGTATGGTTAAAACCAAATTACTGGCCGTTTCAAAGTCTAGAGGACCGCTTACAGTGACGACACCCGTGGTTTCGTCAATGCTAAAAGCGCCGTTGGCGTCATCGCTAAGGCTATAGGAAACCGTCGTGCCTGCCTCAACGCCATCGAGTAATGCGGTTACGCCGGTTCCTGTACCGACTGCGGCGGATTCAATGACGGTATTCTCTGCAGGGTTGGCATCGATAAGATTAGTTGTACCGACATTCGCTGTCGTTTCCATCGCTTGTTGAACGGCGTTGTTATTTCCATTACCGCTACAAGCACTCAATATAAGTAATGCTGTGCCCACTAACAGCAAAAAGCGTATGAATTTTCTCGGTCTGTCCATTGCTGATTCCCTCGTAACTGCCTGATAGCCGCAGATAAAAAATATTTGTTGCCAGCAAGGATACGCATAGCTTATTCGCTGCGTCTAGTGTCGGATCGCTTTACAAAATCGATTATTTTTATAAAAAACAGATGGTTACAGATTCAGCTTTGAAAAAAATAGTACAATATTTCTTAGTAACTATAGGATTGCGCATCGTGTTTTTACAGCTACAGGGTCGTCGAGAACGTGGTGTGGGGTAAAACCTTGTTGTTATCGCAAGCAGAATACTTATTGGTAATCGTGTTGTCGCCACGCTTCATAAAGGATGATAGCGGCTGAGTTAGATAAGTTTAGGCTACGGCTGGCTGCCTTCATGGGGATACGAATTACCGTATCAACTTTTGAAGAGTTTAGAATGTCGGCAGGTAGTCCTCGAGTTTCCGGGCCGAATAATAAGGCATCACCCTTATTAAATTTATAGTCTGAGTGAGTTTGCTTACCTTTTGTTGAGCAGGCGATAAGCCGTTCAGGCCCGACTTGATCAATAAAATCATCTAGAGAATCGTATTCACAGACATTGGCGAGGTCGTGGTAGTCTAAGCCCGCGCGACGCAGGCGTTTTTCATCAAGTTCAAAGCCTAAGGGCTTGATTAAATGTAGCGCTGCCCCGCAGTTTGCACATAGCCTTATAATATTGCCCGTATTGGGCGGGATCTCAGGTTCGAATAAAACAATATGAAACATAGTGACACAGGCAGTTTGAATGGCAAATAAGCAGTTGGAAATAAAGTTTTGTGGGATGGATTTTGCCACACCACTGGTTCTACTTTCTGGATGCGTTGGTTTTGGAGAAGAGTATACGCGTGTAGAAGGGTTTTCCAACTGTGATGTTGGGGCTGTGTGTTTAAAAGGCACAACCAAAGCGCCGCGCTTAGGGAATCCACCACATCGTGTTTACGAGACTGATATGGGGATGCTTAATGCTATTGGTTTACAAAACCCGGGTACAGATTATGTCGTAGACGATATTCTGCCTAAGCTCGATTTCGAAGAAACACGGTTTATTGCCAATGTCTCGGGCTCAACTGTGGAAGAGTACGCCGAGGTTACGCGTTTATTTGATGATTCGCTCATCGATGCCATAGAGATCAACATCTCTTGTCCAAACGTCAAAGCCGGTGGCGTGGCTTTCGGTAATGACCCAGATATGTCAGCTCGTGTGGTCGAAGCCTGTCGTGCAGAGACTAAGAAACCCATCATCACCAAACTATCGCCCAATCAAACGGATATTGCGGAAAATGCGCGGCGTTGTATCGAAGCGGGCAGTGATGGTTTTGCCGTAATCAATACCTTGATGGGAATGGCCATCGATGCTGAGACGCGAAAACCTATCATTGGTAATAACCAAGGTGGTTTGTCGGGACCCGCAATTAAACCTATTGCCTTACTGAAAGTGCATCAGGTTTACCAAGTCTGTAAGGCACACAATATTCCGATTATCGGTCAGGGCGGCGTAGCCAATGCGATAGATGCTATCGAATTTATGATAGCGGGAGCTACGGCAGTTGGTGTTGGCACAGCGCTGTTTTATGATCCGCTGATTTGTAAAAAAATCAATGACGGCATAATAGAATACCTGCAACGTCACGGGTTGTCGTCGGTTAAAGAATTAGTAGGAACTTTACAACTGAACAGTGATGAAGTCGCTTGTACTTAGCTAAATCTGGTTTTTTTTAGCGTGAATTTAAAAACCCTCTTCAGAATAATATTAAGTTATTCATAAGCTTAGAGTCGTGCCCTCGCAAGTCCACTGAGTAATTTATATAAATCATAAATAGCTGTTAGGTTGCACGAGTAGATTTAATCCCTGCTCTGCAACCTAACAGCTATTTATGATTTATATAAATCATAAATAGCTGTTAGGTTGCAGAGCAGGGATTAAATCTACTCGTGCAACCTAACAGCTATTTATGATTTATATAAATTACTCAGTGGACTTGCGAGGGCACGACTCTAAGCTTATGAATAACTTAATATTATTCTGAAGAGGGTTTTTAAATTCACGCTAAAAAAAACCAGATTTAGCTAAGTACAAGCGACTTCATCACTGTTCAGTTGTAAAGTTCCTACTAATTCTTTAACCGACGACAACCCGTGACGTTGCAGGTATTCTATTATGCCGTCATTGATTTTTTTACAAATCAGCGGATCATAAAACAGCGCTGTGCCAACACCAACTGCCGTAGCTCCCGCTATCATAAATTCGATAGCATCTATCGCATTGGCTACGCCGCCCT
>CAYUVE010000148.1:0-5620 GCA_964447985.1 uncultured Thiotrichales bacterium | reverse complement strand
CCTTATTGGCATTAGGAGTTATGAGCGGTGCAATATTTTTCCATCTTTTTACGCCATTAGGTGTCAACCGTGTGGTTAATGCGGCAGGTGAAACAGATGGTGGTGTATTATTTTATATGGCCTGTGGCGTTTGGGTATGTTCATTAATCTTGGCTTTTATGAATAACCCGTGGAGAAAAAAGCAAATGGCTTATGGGCAAGAAGCCTATTGATTAATCGATCATCGTCGAATTGGTAAACTATGCCGCCCGCGGGCGGCATTTTTATATCTGTTAGAAGCTTAATATGTCAAAAGTTATTTTATTGAATAAACCCTATGGGGTGCTCAGCCAATTTACTAGCCAAGAAGGGCAGCAAACACTAGCAGATTATATCGATATACCAAACGTTTATGCTGCAGGGAGGTTAGATAAAGATTCCGAAGGTTTATTAGTATTAACCGATGATGGAAAACTACAAGATAAAATTGCTTCGCCAAAGCATAAAATGACAAAGACATATTGGGTACAAGTAGAAGGTGAGCCTGATCAAGCAGCTATCGAATCCTTAATTAAAGGAGTCAAACTTAAGGATGGTTTAACCAAGCCCGCAAAAGTAAAGCTCATAGCGGAACCTGATATCTGGTCACGGCACCCGCCAATCCGTGAAAGAAAATCGATACCCACATCCTGGCTAGAAATAAAAATAAAAGAAGGTCGAAACCGCCAAGTGCGGAGGATGACGGCGGCTGTTGGTTGTCCTACTCTACGTTTAATACGTTACTCCGTTGGTAGTTGGACAGTAGATGGTATTGAAAATGGCGGGTATGTTGAACTGTCAATTTAGAAGCTAAATAACCGAATCATTAAGTAATTCAATCCAGTGTTTAACTGGTGTATTAGCTTTGGTGGTTAAATGTAACTGACAGCCAATATTCGCTGTTGCGATAACCTCAGGCTGATTATGTTCTAAATTTTCGAGTTTATTCTCTAATAATTGCTGTGATAGCTTTGGTTGAAGAATAGAGTAAGTGCCTGCTGAACCACAACAGAGATGTGAGTCGGCGACATGTGTTAACTCAAAGCCAATTCTATTTAATATGTCTTCTACAATACCATTGAGTTGCTGAGCATGCTGCAATGTGCAAGGACTATGAAAAGCAATATTTTCTCTATTCTCATTAGCAAATTGGTCTAAAGGTTCATTCGCGATAATTTCGCATAGATCTTTAGCAAGCTGACTAACGCGTGCGGCTTTATCAGCATAGTCTGGATCGTCTTTGAGAATATCGCCATACTCTTTTATTGTAGCGCCACAGCCGCTAGCGCTGATGACAATTGCCTCGATACCACTGGTTCCATCATTAGGTTCTATATAAGGCCACCACTGATCAATAAGACGACGCATATGCTCGAGCGCAGCACTGGGAGCTGACATATGATGGCTGACAGAGCCACAGCAAAGCGCAGGACGTGGTTCGAAAAGCTGAATGCCTAGTTTATTTAACACATTGCTAGCAGCGATATTAGTGTTAGGTGTTACAACACTTTGGCCGCAACCGGATAGGGCAAGCATACGTCGTGAATGATTGCTCACTTGCTTTACGAGCAAATGCTGCTTAGTGGGTACTTTATTCTTTAAGTTGTTTGGCAGTACTGGTTTAAAAATGTTTCCTAGGTTTACCGCAATATTGAATAACTGTGGTGCTTCAATCAGTTTTCTTAATGTATGGCGTTGGATATTCTGCCATAGGTTTCGCGGTATTTTTTCTTCGACAATCTCTCGCCCGATGTCAACCAAACGACCATAGCGTACTCCTGATGGACAGGTGGTTTCACATGCGCGACAGGTTAGGCATCGATCCAGATGTAACTGGGTAGACTCGGTGACATCATTGCCTTCAAGAAGTTGTTTAATGAGATAGATACGACCACGAGGACTGTCTAGTTCATCACCAAGTAATTGGTAAGTCGGACATGTAGCGGTGCAAAAGCCACAATGCACACAACTTCTAAGAATAGAATCGGCTTCTTGGCCCTTGGTTGAGTTTTTGTACTCTTCGCTAAGTTGGGTTTGCATAAACTATAAACCTAAATACATTCGCCCTGGGTTAAAAATTCCATTTGGATCAAATGCTTTTTTGAGTTTTTTATGAACAGCTAATAGCGCGCTTGGTAGGGGGTGGAATACATCCTCGGCGCTTTGATCATGACCACGAAAGCGTATGGCATGACCACCAGCATTTCTCGCTGCTTGTTGTATTGTTTTTGCGTTGGCTTTGGAGGTGCACCAGCGTAGGGAGCTATTCCATTCGTACAAGACTTTTCCATCAATCTCTAATGGTGGCGTGTCTGCAGCCACAGATATTCGCCAAAGCGGTTCCGAAGTATTAAAAAAGCCGTGTTGATGTTCTTTTATTTTCTGCCATATATTCTGGTCTGATGGGATAACTTCACCACCGATCGGTTTTCTGGATTTTTCGACAGCGCCTTCAGTGCCACCTAGACGGATATATAGTTTGTAACCGTCATAGCACGTGGCACTGATAGGAAAATCAACTTGTGCCAGGCGTGTTAATTTCGCCAATGCTTTATCTGTATTGCGCTCCAAGGTAAGCGTGATTTCAGATTCCGGCTTGGGTAGCACTTTTAGTGATATTTCGAGTAATACCCCTAAGGTGCCTAATGCACCTGCCATGAGTCGCGAGACATCATAACCAGCAACGTTTTTCATTACCTCGCCACCAAAAGAGATAATTTCGCCTTTGCCATTGAGCAACTTGCAACCTAAGACATAGTCTCTAGCGGGGCCACGGGCAACACGCCTCGGGCCGGATAAGTTACAAGCAACGGTTCCACCAAGTGTTGCGTGTTCACCATAGTGAGGTGGTTCGAATGGCAATATTTGGCCGTGTTCCAATAACACGTATTCAATTTCTTTTAGCGGTGTGCCTGCTCTAGCGGTGATAACTAACTCGGTTGGTTCATAATTAACAATGCCCGAGTGTGCGCTAAGATCAATGATTTCGCCTTCTGTTTGTCGGCCGTAGAAAGCTTTGGTATTGCCGCCTTGTATGCGCAATGCAGTATTAGTTTTAGTCGCCTCTATAACTTGTTCCTGTAAGGCTTGGCTTATATCTTGGTTGAGCATGTCTAGAAACGTTCTAGCTCAGGGAAAGGCAGTTGCCCTTTATGTACATGCATGGCACCAAATTCTGCGCAGCGATGTAGCGTTGGCACGGCTTTACCAGGGTTAAGTAACGTCTTATCATCAAAAGCATCTTTAATAGCATGAAACTGAGTAAGTTCTTCAGAATTGAACTGCGTACACATTTGATTAATCTTTTCCATGCCCACACCGTGTTCACCTGTGATTGTGCCACCAACTTTAACGCATAGCTCAAGTATCTTGCCGCCAAATTCTTCAGTACGTTCAAGCTCGCCAGGTTTATTGGCATCATAAAGAATCAGTGGATGCAGATTGCCATCACCAGCATGAAAAACATTGGCAACGGGTAATCCATATTCTTCTGACAAGTCGCTAATGGTTTTTAAAACGTGGGGCAGTTGCTTGCGCGGTATTGTGCCGTCCATACAATAATAGTCAGGCGCAATTCTACCCACTGCTGGAAAAGCCGCTTTACGGCCTTTCCAGAATATAGCGCGCTCGTTTTCGTCTTTCGCCGTGCGGACTTCGGTCGCGCCGCTATTATTTAATAACTCGCGGATAGTTAGTATATGTTCAGAGACTTCAGCATTAGTGCCGTCGATCTCGCAAAGTAGAATAGCTTCGGCATCTCTTGGGTAGCCAGCATGGACAAAGTCTTCTGCGGCTTGAATAGCAAGTTTATCCATCATTTCTAGGCCAGCGGGAATAATGCCTGCCGAAATAATATTACCGACCGCCTCTCCAGCTTTGACCACATCATCAAAAGCAGCCAATATCACTTGCGCACGTTCGGGTATGGGAAGCAGCTTGACGGTGACTTCGACAATCACACCCAGCATACCTTCAGAGCCTGTCATCAGTGCGAGCAAATCATAGCCTGCGGAGTCGGCGGCATCGTTGCCGATGGTTAGTAGTTCTCCATCGATAGTGATGATCTTTATTTGCTGAATATTATGCACGGTCAAACCATACTTAAGGCAGTGGACGCCCCCTGAATTCTCAGCCACATTACCACCAATCGTGCAAGCAATTTGAGAGGAGGGGTCTGGCGCGTAATATAAACCGTATGGCTTAACGGCTTCCGAAATCGCCAGATTGCGTACGCCCGGTTGCACCACCGCAGTTTGCCGTGTCGGGTTAATGCTAAGAATTTGTTTGAACTTGGCAAGGCTGAGTAATACACCATCTTTATGCGGCAGTGCACCACCAGAAAGTCCCGTGCCAGCGCCACGTGCTACGACGGGAATTTCCAGTTCATAGCAGAGCTTGAGAATAGCCTGAACTTGTTCAATTGTCTCCGGCAGAGTGACAACCAGAGGTAGTTCTCTATAGGCGGATAGTCCATCACATTCATAGGGCCTTAGGTCTTCCTTGCTATGCAGTAATGCATTCTTATCGAGAATATTGCTTAGTTTTTCAATAAGTTGAAGCGTATTCACGTTTTTCACTAAGACATAAAAGGATAATCGGAGAAGCTTACATTATTTCTAACCAAATATTTGCATTTATATATTGACAAATGTATACATTTGTATACAATAGACTCCATTCAAATTTGTTTTATTTGGTACGCTAAATGGCTAAGACGGTTCCGTTAAGCGTTAGAATCCCGCACGAAGACGCGGAATTCTTGGCGGGCTTAAAAATAGATAAAGCGACGACACCTAGTGATAAGGTGCGTGCAATAATTTCAGCGCATAAGAAGCAGTCCTTGGTAGAAGGGAAGCCAAGTTATGGTGAGGCGCTTAATTGGGTAGATGATGTGTTGGCGCCGATATCGCTTTCGCTAAGGGAAATTCAGAACCAAGAAAATACATATTCAGAACTAATACGTTCTGTTGCCGAATGGTTGCCTGATTTTTTGGCTTGTTATCTAAATGAAGGTAGGGCAGCAAAAAATATTGAAACCATGGAACAGTTTGAAGCTGACTTGTGCGACAAATTATTTCGTTTTATTGAATCGGTGTTACGTATGGGTGTAATTGAAGAAGCGCCGTGCATCGATAGAAATGCAATATCAAAAAGGATAGGAACCAGTGTTCAGTTGGTAGAAGTCATACAACATAGACTGACTCAACAGAGAGGAGTATAAAAGTCATGCAGGAGTCATTAGTTTCAAGAGTAGGGAGAATACTTAGTGGTAGCGTTAATGCATTAATTGATGCGATCGAAAGCGCTGCGCCAGAAGTGGTTATGGAGGAGGCTATTCGAGAGATTGATAGCGCTATTGGGGATGTTAGAGCAGAGCTAGGCAAGGTGGTTGCTAATAGGCACCTCGCAAATAAGCGTTTTATGGATGAAAATAAAAAGCATGAGGATCTAACAGAAAAAATTAATCTAGCGGTTCGTGAAGGGCGTGATGATTTGGCGGAAGCAGCAATTTCTCGGCAAATGGATATCGAGGCGCAAATACCCGTGCTCGAACGTTCTATTGCGGAAGCTAGCGAAAAGGAAAAAGAACTCGAAAGTTATA
>CAYUVE010000147.1:0-5717 GCA_964447985.1 uncultured Thiotrichales bacterium | reverse complement strand
CTTGCTGAGCTTGGTTCATACCAATGCCGGTATCACTTACGGAGCATGCTAAAGCATCTTCGCTATAGTCTATCTTTAGGGTGATTACGCCGTCTTTAGTAAACTTGGAGGCATTACTTAACAAGTTCACTAACACTTGTCTTAGCTTAGTCGGGTCTATCACAATTGACTCGGTGTGAGCAGTCAGCTGAATATCTAGCTTGTTATTTCCATTATGAATTAGCGGTAAAATGGTATCTTCTACTTGGCGGGCAAGCTGTTTGATTTTTACCTCATCAAACTCCAGCTCCATTCGACCAGCTTCTATCTTGGCAAGATCAAGAATATTATTAATCATTGATAACAAATGATGGCCTGCATTTTCTACACGCTCTAAGTCGTCGACACAGTTATCGCGACTAAACTCTTCACTACGAACATCTTCAATCACCATACTGGTATAACCCAATACAGCGTTGAGTGGTGTTCGCAACTCATGACTCATATTCGCGAGAAAAGCGGACTTATGTTTACTGGCTTGAATCGCCGCATCGCGTGCATCCATGAGTTCGCGTGTGCGCGCTCTCACTTGGTTTTCTAGAGTGTCGTTTTGGAAACGCAATCGAAAATCACGCTCATCTAATACATCCATCATGGAATTAAATGCTCGCGCCATATCTTGAATTTCAATTGGCCCTTTTATGTCGGCTCGCGAAGTCTCATGCTCAGCATCTTGTTCACGCATGAGAGTAGACAGATCTCTCAGCGGCGTTGTAATGCGCGAAATAACTTTATATAACACTAATAGCATTAACAATGCTAAGACAAGTGATACACCTGTATTTTGAATAATCGTGGTGCGACGCTGTTCATTCAGTGCCGTTTTACTAACAACCATATCAGCAAAACCTATGACTTCCGGCATTGGTGACGATTCATCACCAAATAAAATCAATGCTGAATCGTCGCCTAAACGACGTTCACGTATGGGCGCGCATATATAGACATAAGATGAAGTTTCGTGAACGATTGATGCCCTTCTTTCCTCAGCCGGAGGGGCTCGTTCTAATAGATTGGCATTGGGAGAAGGTAAATTACCAAAACCAACGAAAGGTTCACTCACCTCATCACCTTTATCTAGCAATGTACTACCGGAAGGCTGTCGTAACGATACCCGTACAATATTGGGAAAAGCCAGTGCTGTTGACACGGCATCTTCTGCATTTTCTGGCGAGCCAAACAACATTGCTAAAATACTTTGCTCAGCCAAACTTTCTGCCACTTGTAGTGACTGACTCACTAATTGAGTACGCTCTCGCTTACTTACCACCCATGAAGTCAATAGCGAGGAAACCAGTGCTAAAACTATGATACCAATTGACACCAGTATCATGATTTGCCGACTAAATGATTTGGGGAGCCGCTTAGCTTGCGTTAACCGAATATCCATGCGTAGTCACTCTAGTTTTGCGGAAACTTAAGCTCATAGCGCATCAAATCTTCCTTGTTTAGTTTGATACCCAAGTGTGCGGCCGTTCGCACGTTAATCGCTACCCCTAAATCCGTAAGAGGTATTACTGCATGTTTTGTCTCACCGTTCTGCAACCATTTATTTAGCTTGACACCGATGCTCTGGCCCATCTCTGCATTTTTTGGAAAAGTAGAAAATAAGGCACCACGTTTGGCATGCGGTGCATTACTGGAAATTAGCGTTAGATTTCTATCCCAGGTGACGCGCAATATCAGCGGCAAGATTGTTCTATTCTCTACAGTCACCGGATCCAATGGCAACCATAGGGCGTGCTTGCGAGACTCAAGCTCATTGAGTATGGATTTATATTGAATAGCTGCCTGGCGCAAATCATCCGCAGGCATTGCTCGTAATTCGATATCGTATAAGGCTGCTGCTTCGGCCGCTAAATCAATCAACCATTGATTAATATCAGGGTTATAAACCAAAAACACTTTCTTTACTGAGGGCGATAAACGTTTAAGCTCAGCAAGCATAAATTCAGGATCGGCGGCGAGACTAATGCCACCGACATTATCGAAATCAGGATCGGGCTCTACCAATGACGCTGCAGCCAATACGGAGCGATCACCCGCAATCTCCTTTGCGGCACTTAAACCACGGCTACCTAGGGCAACGATAGCCTTAATGTCTTTTTTTTCTAACCAGGTTTTAAGCTTTTCGGGATCGTAATTTTCGGAGATTTTTTTAACAACGACTTTGTAGTCTGATTCTTTTTTGATACCGCCAATGATTGCACGAAAGACTTCTTCGTAAGGAGAACGCAAATCTGGCTGGAATACGGCAATACGCTCCTTACCCTGCGCCACAGATATGCTTAGCAGAAGTAGGGTAAAGGCGAGTAAACCCTTTAGCAGTTTTTTCGACATGCTATCCATATGCTAACCAGGGAATAAACCTATGCTATCCCCTTGTCGTCTTCATTGACACACTACTGGCGAAATTTGTTTGAAAAATAGACTAATTATGCCAGTACTAAGGAGTCCGTAAAATAAGTATTTTTGTTATCTTTCCATGGTTTAAGCGATTTACCGGGCCATATGGATAGAAATATTAATTCTTAATGACCGATAGATTGCATCAATCTTCTACTAAACGGAAATCCATATCCATAAAGTCACCACTATCGTCCCACTCATTGCCCCAGGCATCAACCGATATATGCTCGGCGTTGAGCTCTTCGATATCGTCAAAAAAATCGCCTTCAGGCTCCATATTCAGGACAGCGTCTTGCTTTTCTTTAGGTGCAATATTCATAGTATCACCCCGATCTTAGCTATGGCTCCAATAGCCGTTTGACTGCCGTTTGGTCGACTTGTTCAAGCGCGTCCCAGCAGCCACCTCACTCTTAAAATATCGGTACTATTGGAGCTAACTTTAAGCAGGAAAAAGCACAAAAAGTGTGCCACAGATCACACTTTTTAGGAAATTAAAGCCTGATCATGCGCTTTTTGCGAGGCGAACAAACAACATGCCAACCAGTCGCGCAAAAACTCGTTCAAACGACGTTTTTCGCGCTTACTGCGCATGCTTGGATTAGGGTATTCATACTCAACTTTGAAATAACGAGACTTCTGATAAGACAACACCTCGGCCACGCCAGCATCATGATAGAGGCGCACCGTCATTTCTATTGCTGGAATCAATTTTGAACAGAGTTGCCAATCTGCAGTCAAACGCACCGTTGAGGTATAACGAGTTTGCTCAAGCAAGGTGAATGCATACGCATCAGATCCATGAAAATTTAGCGATTCATGCAATACTAACTGCCGTGGATCAGGAAGCAATGAACACAATCTTTCATAATTCTCGTCATACACCTCTAGCGGCGCATAGTATTCAATCGCACAATAATGCTTCGACATACTCCAGCTCAACCATGAATCGTTACGTATAACTGTTAAAAATAAATAGCGGCCAAACTTTTTATTTTATTACCAGAATGTTTAGCAAGGCTAAACAGTATTTAACGCGGCCTTTGACGGTAACATATTTATCTTAAGATTGACATGCTATCTCGAAGAGACTTTTAACACTATAATTAGCTGATAATGAAACCTTTCAAAAACACCTTAGTATCACTGATTGTGGTCGCTGGCATAGGCATTGCCACCACGATCTATCAATGGCTTGCCTTAATCGACCTGAGAAATAGTGGTGATAAACCCCTATGCGCGGTGAGTGAAAAACTTGACTGCAGTGCTGTTTGGGATTCTGCTTTCTCAACTACGGTCCACCAATACACTAGCATTCCTATCGCAGGCTGGGGACTCATCTGGTCGGTACTTATTCTCTTACTAACATTAAAGCTATTCATAGATAGTAAAAACCAAAAGGAATCCTCATTAGTTTCGTCATCACTATACATCGCCGCAGTTATCGGCCTAGTTGGTGTTGCCGGCCTTGTGATTTACAGCCTATCCATAGCGGTATTTTGCTTAAGTTGTATCGTTTTCTATCTCGTTGTAATTGTTATTGGCATTACTGTGATACGCAATGTTAAACCACCACAACTAAAATTAGTTGAAGGTTCAGGCTTAGCTTTGGGAATAACCGTAGTACTGGCCCTACTATTGTATTTCCCTGGACAAAACACACCCTTGCAGTCGGTTTTCGAGCAGGATCTAATCAGTGATACTTCAAATCAATCTAACCATCAAGCTGGCACGAAAGATTCAAATGAGTCTTCCGCAAGTTCTGAAGAGTTAAAGAATTTTATTTCATCACAGGCGGATGAAGTCAAACAATACATGAGCAATTTTCTTGAAGAATATCGCCATGCTAAATTGATAGAACAAACTGGCGATAGCTCACGGCTTTCCGCTGGCACGAAAGACAGTCCGGTAAAAGTGGTAGAGTGGTTAGAAATTACCTGCCCGCATTGTGCTCAGCTAGACCAACAATTAAGTAACATAAAAAACTCTACCAGCGAATACGATTGGTCACTTGAAACGCGTTACTACCCTTTAGACAGTGAATGTAATCCAGATATGCAACGCAGCCGCAACAATGGTGTGAGCTGTCTCGCGGCTAAGTCGCTTATTTGCTTAAGCGATGATCGCGAAACATCGCATAGCATTCGATCAACATTTTTTGCCAACCAAAAACAACTCACAACCAATATGATTCGAGACATCATTCGTGATCATGAGGTAGATATGATTGAGTTGGATGCCTGTATTAATGCAGATACTACGGAAGATGCACTGCTTAATGATATTGATATGGCGAGAGCGCATGATATCAGCGGCACACCTTTGGTAGTCATGAACGGAAAGACCCTAACCGCTATGCCTCATCTTATCTATAGTTTAATTTTAAGTGGCGGCAATACCGAAGCAGTAGAGTTTAGCGAGTTACCCAGCCCGGAAGAGATTTCTCACGAAGGACATGACCATTAAACCATAGGGTGTGATTATCATCGCACCCTATGCAACTTTTTGTAGGGTGGCAATAAGCAAGGCAAATTACACCAACTCATTTATTGCCATTTTTGTTGAATAACCACCTTATTCAATTGTAGCCACTGTAAGGCTATTACTGCTGGCGCGCTAATAATTTTTCCTTCATCTAAAAGTCGTAACGCCTCATCATAGGAAACCACATGAATACGAATATCTTCACATTCCTCTTCCAATCCCGCGAACTGCTGATGGATGGCGGAAGTATCGACTCTTGCGCAATATAGCTGTACTGATTCCGAACTACCGCCTGGACTCACATATACTTTTGTAATCGGCTCTAAATCCATTAATGCACAATGTGCTTCCTCCATAGATTCTCGTCTTGCGACATCTTCCAAGGCCTCCCCTGGCTCAACAATGCCAGCAATAATCTCTAGTAACCAAGGGCTGCCGGACGCCACGGCTCCCATTCGAAACTGCTCGACGAGAACGAGTTGATTTGAAACCGGGTCATAAGGAAGCACGGCTACGGCTTGACCACGCTCAAATAGTTCGAAATCTCGTGCTTGGCTCCACTGGCCATTAAAGCGTCGAAAACGCAGGTGATAGCGATCAATGCGAAAATATCCCGAATAAGCAGGCTTTTTATCAATGATATCAACATCGTCTGCGCCAAAATCACATAGCTCTGTCACTTTATTCCCCTATCATCAATCACTATCTCGACACACGCTTTATCACCGCTTGCTGCCCATCATCTAAGCTAAGTTCGACTTGGCCATAACAGCGAACACGATCAGCCA
>CAYUVE010000146.1:0-5739 GCA_964447985.1 uncultured Thiotrichales bacterium | reverse complement strand
GCAAAGAAATTACGTGTCGCTATCTTTGTCTCGCGTTACGATCATTGTTTACGCGAAATTTTGTGGCGTTATGGGTCGGACGAGCTACCGATAGACATACCGTTAATTATTTCTAATCATGATGATTTTGCGAGTTTGGCTGAACATCATGGTATACCGTACTATGTGTTTCCTATTACGGCAGAAAATAAACGAGACCAAGAGCGAGACGAAATAGCATTAATGGTTGAACATGATATTGATACCATTGTCCTAGCGCGTTACATGCAAGTTTTGTCAGAAGAGTTTGTTTCTCATTATCCAAACCAAATTATCAATATTCACCATTCCTTTCTTCCCGCTTTTATTGGCGGCAACCCGTATAAGCAAGCTCATGACCGTGGTGTAAAGATCATTGGCGCGACTAGTCATTATGTGACTTCTGACTTAGATGAGGGTCCCATTATTGAGCAAGACATTGTACGAATTAGTCATAGAGAGACACGAGAGGAGCTCATCCGCAAGGGAAGAGATGTTGAACGTTTGGTGTTAGCTCGTGCATTGGATGCACATGTCAATCACCGAGTGTTGGTGAGTGGCCATAAAACTATTGTGTTCAATTAGTGATAAGCTTGTAACGCAAGTTTCTTACAAGGAGTGCTATGCTTTAGCTCTCTTGTTTTTCGTGATGAGTTTGGAAAGCGTTGGCTGAGTTATTTCTTTTACTACAGCTGTTAGTATTAATCTTGGTGGCTAATGGCGCGCCGATACTCGCATACAAGTTATTGCCTAATGTAGGGGCATGCCCCGTAGATTTAGGGACTCGGTTTTTTGATGGCCGGCCATTATTGGGTGAAAGTAAAACCATACGAGGGTTAATTTCTTCTTTCGTATGCACCGTGATACTTGCACCAATATTGGGTTTGAATATTTCTATAGGTATCGTTATTTCAGCGGGCGCTATGGTGGGTGACTTGTTGTCTAGCTTTGCCAAGCGTCGCCTAGGGCTGCAAGCCAGTGATCGTGCTTTAGTGCTTGATCAGGTGCCAGAGTCACTGATTCCTATATTGTTCGTGTACGAATATGTTGATTTGAGCATCATAGATACGATTATTTTGGTATCAGCATTTGTTGTATTAGAGCTTGTTTTATCGCCAATATTGTTCCGACTGAATATTCGACGACGGCCTTATTGACCCCCAGTTTTGCGTAATTGACGTTTTTATTCTCTAAAGTTCGGATACCTCGACCGATATAGTAAATGTAGTCTCAAATAGGTCGAGGAAGTTATGAAATTTGATGAGGAATCTCGGCGTCAGGATTCACATGGACGTTCACCACAGCAACAAAGTCATCTCGAGCGCTTACAAGCCGAGGACCGTCGTTTGACAGCGATTTACAAGCAGAAACAGAGCTTGGTAAAAGATATTTGGATTGGCTCAGGGCTGGTTATTATTTTTATGCCATTGAGTATTCAGTTGACCATGTTGCTCGCTACAGTTTTTTTATCATTTTGTATCCTGGATGAGACTGAAGACTACTAGCGACATCTGCTAGAATCATAGTTATTCATAATTATCTAGTCGGTATTAGTCCGGCGCTGGAGTGCCGTGTTAAAAAAATTCTTTGTTCTGTTCGGTATTCTGTTTGTTCTTCCAGTCGTCGCCTCGACAGTATCAAATAGTGGTACATCCGTCACCGTATCGCCCAAAGCGCTTAGCTCTGTGCCCCTAGATGAGGCAGCGATTCGTGTCTATGCAGCGCGAACCTGGGGTTTAAAAAAGTATCTTGCTGTACACACATGGGTGGCTTTAAAGGATGCTGGAGAATCAGAGTTCACCCGCTATGAAATATTTGGTTGGGCGAAATATCGCGATGAAGAAGTGTTGGTATCCCACGTTGGAGATCATGATGCGCCCTGGTACGGTAATTTGCCTACCTTGCTAGTAGATATAAGTGGGGAAGAAGCTAAAAATTTAATAGGGCAGGTTGAGCAAGCCATCGAGAATTACCCCTACAGAAATAGCTATACTCTTTATCCTGGGCCGAATAGTAATACGTTTACTGCGTATATTGGTCGCCATGTACCGGAGTTAAAACTAGACTTACCTTCTACGGCAATTGGCAAAGATTATGTCAAGCTGGGCCAGGCATTTTCGCCTGCTGTCAGTGGTACGGGGTATCAACTTAGTCTCTGGGGGTTACTGGGTTTAACGTTAGCGCGTGAAGAAGGCTAGGAGTTAAACCTCTTGGGTTTGAATTTTGAGCTGGATGTATTTGATGCAGCAATTGAATTCCCTGGTGTTGGTCGAATTGGCAAGCAGCAGGTTGATAAGCCAAAGGCAGAACTTTAGCCAGCGATTCGAAGTAGAACAATGACGATTACTGAAGTTAAAAAGACTATGAATGAGGCTGAGCTCATTCATCCTGCCACGGAGATCGAGCTCGCGGTTAGGGACATGGCTGCAGCCATTAACAACGATCTAGCTGAAAGTAACCCGGTAGTGATTTCTTTGCTTAAGGGTGGCTTGGTATTGTCAGGACAGCTATTACCAAACTTAAACTTTCCATTACAAATTGATTATGTCCATGCCACGCGTTATCGAGATAAAACTGAAGGCGGATCTTTACATTGGATAGCGCGGCCCTCAATGCCAATCAAGGATCGCACCGTATTATTGTTAGACGATATTTTTGACGAAGGGCATACTCTGGCAGCGATTCATGATTATTGTGTGGCGATTGATGCAAAAGAGGTTTATACCGCTGTATTGCTTGATAAGTTGCACGACCGTAAGGCGAAGTTGAAAGTTAACTATATTGGTCTAACTGTTCCTGATCGTTATGTATTTGGTTTCGGTATGGACTACAAAGGTTATCTGCGTAATGCTAATGGTATTTATGCGGTTCGAGGGAAGTAAGCGAACATGAGTAGATTGGGTATTATTGGTGGTAGTGGTTTAGCCAAACTAGAAAATTTAGAAATTACTAAACGTGAAATGGTTCAAACACCTTATGGTGAACCTTCTGGACCGTTAATCAGTGGTCTTTTGTCTGGGCATGAGGTGATATTTCTTGCTCGTCACGGTTATGGTCACACTATTCCTCCACATAAAATTAATTACCGAGCAAATATTTGGGCGTTTAAGGAGTTAGGTGTCAAAGATATTATTGCAGCAGCAGCCGTTGGCGGGATACGTGTTGATATGGAGCCTGGTCAAATCGCGATTCCTGATCAAATAATTGATTACACCTACCTACGTGATAGCACCTACTTCGAAGGTGGTGATGACGGTGTCAAGCACATTGATTTTACCTATCCGTATTCACGTCACTTGCGCCAAGTTTTGTTAAAGGCGGCAGAGAATGCCGATATCAATATTGTCGGTGATGGAACCTACGGTGTAACCGAAGGACCACGACTCGAGACAGCGGCAGAAATTAATCGGCTTGATAGAGACGGCTGCACCATGGTTGGTATGACAGCTATGCCTGAAGCGGCCTTAGCGCGTGAACTCGAGTTGAATTATGCCACGTGCGCTTTTGTTGTGAATTGGGCGGCTGGTCGAAGCGACGATATTATCGATATGAAGGGTATCGAAAAGTATATGCAAATTGGGACTCAACAGCTGCGTGCACTATTAATCGCTGCAGTATCACTGCTCTAAGGCTTGTGTTTCAACACTATTATTATCTTTAATCGGTAGGGTTTCAATTTCCAGCTGATTTGATTGCGGCGTTTTTTCGATAGGCGTGATTAGCGCTATCACACCAAAGGCTGGGTGATCAAAATAGTGCGGCTGTTTGCTACGCATGCGCCGTGTCTCGTTAATATCGAAACTTAGGTATTCACTTTCAAGTGAGTCATACACGGCCTTAACCTGATCAGTATCTTTGTCTGCGACTAGGCGGTTATATTGTAGGTCTAATTTAAGGTGTAAATAACGCCTAAGCGTTACGGCAGCCGTACCACTGAGCTCATAAAGTGGCTTTAGCTCAACACCCGATAGATTGTCATTTGCGTTAATGCTAATTGAAGCGTCAGAGCCTAGTTCTGTTACAGGGTTTTCTATAGCGCTTTCTGTACTTAACGCAGAACCGCCATACTGTTGACTTAATTCTGTAGCTTTAGCTAAAAAAGGGTCAACCTCTTTTACAACGACTTCATTGTCCAGGTAAACAGGAATTGCTTCTGCGTCGCGAGTAAATGCTTGTTTCCAGCCCACGTACAACAACGGGCGATATTGCCAGTGACCATCCATTGTTTTGGCATTACCAGCTAATTGTTTGTCGATCTCGGCAATATCTTCAAATGCGTAGTGACTATCGGCAATCATTTCTTGCAATGATTTGATATCCGACTGAAATTGCGGTTCAAAAGGCGGCGGAGTCCGCCAATGCTCGCTGATTAAGCCCTGGGAACTATTATTCGCGAAAACTAATAATTCAACTTGATACCAACGTTCATTGGCCAAAGAAGTTGAGTGCAATAAGAACAGTAGTACGAGCGCCGAAATGGCTTTCATGATTGTGACAACATTAGAGTTACTTCAGTAAATACCATACTATTACATATTAAGTTTCTGTACGAGAGGTTTTACACCATGGCTGTACGCAAAGTATTGCGAATGGGAACACCAAGTTTACTGGAGGTTTCCTTGCCTGTTGCTGAATTTGATACAGGTGCTTTACACGATTTAATCACGGATATGTTTGACACCATGGCAGACTACAGCGGTGCTGGCCTAGCAGCGCCGCAGATTGGTGTTAATCAACGTGTTGTCATATTTGGTGTTGAAAAGAACCCACGTTATCCGGATGTTGAGGAAGTGCCAACTACAGTATTAATCAACCCTGATATAGAGTATTTGAGTGACGAAGGTGAAGTTGGCTGGGAAGGGTGCCTCAGCGTACCTGGAATGCGAGGCGCAGTGAACCGCTGCAGCCATATTCGCTATACTGGTTTTGACCAATACGGCGCCAAAATTGAACGTACGGCGACGGGCTTTCATGCGCGGGTTGTTCAGCATGAAGTTGATCACTTGGACGGTATTCTCTATCCGATGCGTATTGACGATATGACTTTGTTTGGTTTTGAGAAAGAATTATTTCCAGAACCAGATTAGTGCCCAGGCGGCATTCCTAGTTCGGGGTGCTTATTGAGCCAGAAATTTTTCGATCGTTAGCCAAAAATCAACATGTTTGCTGTCACTGATGTTATTGTGTCCCCCATCATTGATAATGATGAATTGTTTGTCAGCAGAGGCAACAGCATCAAATAAATCTTTCCCTTGATCAATAGGCACAACGCGGTCTTGTGAGCCGTGTAAGATTAAAATGGGTGATTGAATAGTTTTCGCTTTATCTAAATTGTCAAAAACGCCATCAACCAACCAGTCTAGCCAACCGAGTCCCATTTGTTTTGCCATGGCGCGTCCAGAGGACAGTGGCGCGACTAGTATGCTGCCAGCTACCTTGTGTTGGCTGGCCAGATCAATAACGGCCGTAGAGCCAATAGAGCGGCCATATAAGTAGATCTTGTCTGGTGCAAAGCCTAGCTCATTTTGCGCATATTGGTAGGCCGCTTTGGCGTCTAGATACAAGCCTTTCTCGCTCGGTGTGCCTTGGCTTTTGCCATAGCCATGGTAATCAACTACCAAGACGTTAAAGCCCATATTACGCAGAATTTCAGCATGAGGTAGCCGACTATAGGCGTTTCCAGCGTTGCCATGAAAAAACAGAATGACTTGCTCAGAATCG
>CAYUVE010000145.1:0-5806 GCA_964447985.1 uncultured Thiotrichales bacterium | reverse complement strand
GCTGATAAAGAGTTTGCCACGGCTAAACCTAAGTCATTATGACAATGTACCGAAAACACTGCCTTATCTGAGTTAGGAATATTTTCAATCAAACGCCGTATGGTGTCACCAAACTGCTGTGGCATGCTGTAGCCGACAGTATCTGGAATATTTAACGTGGTCGCCCCTGCATCAATTACGGCTTCGAGAATACGACATAAAAATTCAAATTCTGAACGGCCGGCATCCTCAGGTGAAAACTCCACATTATCGGTGTATTTGCGCGCGCGTTTTACAGCAGCTACCGCATGCTCAACTACTTGATCGGGTTGCATACGAAGCTTCGCTTTCATGTGGATAGGTGACGTAGCAATAAAGGTATGGATACGGGCCGAATTCGCACCTTTCAGGGCCTCACCAGCCCGATCGATATCTTTATCTAAGGCACGGGTTAAACCACAAACCGTACTGTCTTTGACCACATCCGCTACCGCTTTGACAGAATCAAAGTCACCCTGGCTGGCCATAGGAAACCCAGCTTCAATCACATCGACCTTCATGCGCTCAAGCGCCTTGGCTATGCGCACTTTTTCATCCTTGGTCATCGACGCACCAGGACTTTGCTCGCCATCACGCAAAGTGGTGTCAAAAATAATTAATTTTTCTTTATTGCTGTTTATCGCTGAACTACTCATTACTTAAACTCCAAATGCTGCGGCAAGTGTAACCGAGCCGATACATTCTAAAAAGAAGTGAAAAAGAATCTAGGGGGTTTTCCGGCGCAGCGCCGGTTACGCGAGGAAATATCTGCCTTACGGCAGCAGTCGTAGCAGAGCAAGCAAAAGCCCAGCATCAGCAGAGAACCGTGCTGTCGAATTTGGCTTTGCAAGAAAAACATTCATAGTTTTAAGCTAACATAAATTCATTATAAATAAAAGACTTAGATCCACACTATTCCTGTCAGCGGCCCTACTCACCGAAACATGAGCGCCATCTGAGCCACACTCGATAGATATCACAAAAAAATAAAAAAAATCTCATTTTATTTGAACCTCACCTTTAATACCCCGCCTCTCACGCTAGGAGAGTGGGGTCTATCGCCTAAATATGTGGTTGGCATCAAAACTCCTAATCAAGTATTGTTAGGTGTCAACCCACCCGTTGCACTTACAAGTTGAATTCACGATGTTTAAACGGAGAGTAAACAGATGAAAAAAGTCGTTACCGCTGTAGCTGTCGCTGCAGCACTCAGTGCTATCACCACTACACAGGCAGATTCAACACGCGTTATCGTAACCATTGAAAATCTCGCCCCAACTAATGGAACCTTTCAAACCCCACATTGGGTAGGCTTCCATGACGGGATCTTTGATACCTACAATGGCAGAACACCAGCGAGCACACTCCCTATTCCAGGCAGTGTTGCTATCGAAAGACTCGCCGAAGACGGCAACACGGGGCCACTAAGCAATGATTTCGCAAGCCTCGTCAGCGAAGGTGTGCAAGGTACCATCCCTGGCCCTAACGGCCCACTTGCTCCGGGTGAAATCACTCAGCAGAGTTTTATTCTTGACTCCGATAATCCAAACCAACGTTTCTTCAGCTACGCTTCAATGGTCATACCCAGTAATGATTTCTGGTATTCAAACGGTAATCCGCAGACCCATCCTATCTTCGATGACAACGGCAACTTTATTGCCGAAGACTTCATTGTTAGCCAAGATGACATCCTCGATGCCGGCACAGAAGTTAACGACGAAATACCCGCCAACACAGCTTTTTTCGGTCAGCAAACACCGAATACAGGTGTTGACGAAAACGGCATCATCCTAGACTTTGGTGACCCAACCGGATTGGTCGCATTTCGTCAGCCTGAAGACGGCGGTAACATCTTGGCCACACCACGATTTTCCATGGCCGATTTCGCCATTGACGGTTACCCACTGGTCAAAATCAGTTTCTCTGCAGCGCCTGCTATCACCGACAAATTGGTTTTTAAAACCTTCCTAAATGGCAAGCAAGAAGTCCCGGCGGTTAATACACGTGCTATCGGTGCCGCAAAATACAAGCTAGTGAATGAAGGCGAGCGGCTACTCTTCGATCACTTTTTCCGTCGATTACGTAATGTCACTATGGCCCATTTGCATCTCGGCGCTGAAGGAGAAAACGGTCCGGTCATCGCGTCGCTACTGCCCGCAGACTTTGATCCAGATAACCGTCGTGATGCTAGACGCGCGAGATTTCGCATCAATGGTGAACTTGCCAGCGGTGATCTTGTTGGCCCGCTAACCGGGCAACCACTTGATGCGTTAATCGCTGAAATTAACGCAGGTAATGTGTACATTAACATCCACACCGAGCAAAACCCTGCTGGTGAAATCCGCGGTCAGCTATAAGGTTAATAACTAACCTTATAGCTAAAGTAAAAACCCACTACTCGATATCTGATGTCAGGTAGTGGGTTCTCCAAATACGCTAACATTAATTGTGAAGAACTTTATGTAAAGGAAAAGCCGCAAACCACGGCACCTTCACGGCGACACTTTACTTCAACTTGTTTACCCGTGGCTTGAGCAAAAAAAGCAGCCATCATGCGGCACATAAGTGGATCAGTATGCACCATGGTCGCAACAGGACAACTATGACAACTAACGTAAGCACCATCATCTGTTTGATTAAATTCAGCCATTGCACCCAAAGTATTTGCGGTATCTAAAGCCTTATTTATATCTTCATCAAAACTATCGCCAGCGTTAAGGCCAGCACTCTCAGCTAATGCGCGTCCGGCCCTTTCAAGCAAGTGCACACGCTCCTTTTCTGGCAAATCGTCTCGAATCGTTTGAATCAAACCGGCCAATACAGGCTTATATGCCGAAGAAAATGAATCTTCGTTACCCGCTACCGTTCGGTAACAATAAGCCGGTTTTCCAGCGCCAGAAGCTTCATTACGTTGAAACTTTTCTACAATTCCCGCCGCTTCAAGCTTACTAACCTGTAAATGAACAGAATTACGAGAAATGCCTAACTCAAAAGATAACTCATTGATAGTTAGAGGCTTTTTATTAAGCAGATT
This sequence comes from uncultured Thiotrichales bacterium, assembly GCA_964447985.1. Lineage (GTDB taxonomy): Bacteria > Pseudomonadota > Gammaproteobacteria. The sequence goes on along the minus strand of CAYUVE010000145.1, from coordinate 2,754 downwards.
AGTAATTTTATGCGGCGTTGTCATATGAGGATAGCATTATCAAAACGCTATTTTACGCGTTAGCACTGAAAAAAACCATTTTGTAATATACTTATATGACAAATAATATTTACAGTGATATGATCCTTTCTGATTATTTCAGTAGTACTATTTTATACGACCCAAACAAGGAAACTTCTCATGCAAAAACTTCTAGCCATCATCGGATTAGGCGCATTGATTCTCGCACCCAACGCCCAAAGTGATCACAATAAAGTCGCTCTACCCGACAACTACCAGACCACATTCACCAACTACCTAAGTCTAGATCGCATAAATAATCCTGATCAGATCATGCGCATATTTGCCAACGATATCGCCATGCAAGGCCCAGGAGAAGACGGCAAACTCCCTTATGGCTCAATCATCGTCGCCGAAGTTTATAAAGCCAAAAAAGATGCAGACGGTAATCCAATCAAATCAGCTCTACTCAATCGTCTCCTCAGAGGTGAAAAGGCCTTGATTGGAGTAATGCAGCGTGAGAAAGGTTGGGGTGAAGAATATGCCGAAGGCTTAAAGAATGGTAACTGGGAGTTCGCCGCATATAAAGCCGACGGTTCAGTCGCTGATAAAGACCTAGACCAATGTCGCGCTTGTCATGCACCGCTTACTGATACAAATCATCTCTTTTCCTATGAACATTTAACTAAATAGTCGAATAAGAAGTAAGGTTTGCAACAACAGCGTAAACCTTACTTCCATATTAACTTAGACAATAAGAAAACTCCTAACCTTATCAATCTTCCCTACGTGCAGATCTAAACTGTGACGCAGTTATCACTTTCGACTCAAACCCCTTCAGCAAAATAAATTCTCGCCACCCTCTCCCGATAGAAACCCTGGATCTTGGTCGTTCAAGGGAAGTCTGGGGACAATCTTATCTATTTTAAGAAAACTCTTGTTGTGATCTAAGAAAAGCCTATCACCAACAAAGCGAGATAAACATGGAACACATAGAGAATAATCCTTATAACGCTCCACAATCTGATGTAAGTATCGCTAACCCTAACAATGGTGCAAAAAACTTTAAACGTTTTAGCGCGTGGGGTGTATTCGGTCTGACTATTATCACCTTCGGGATATATTCGATCTATTGGATATATACACGAACCACTACACTGAACTCGTTCCATGAAAATAAAATATCGACGCCCTTATTAAATATGTTCTTAGTCGCCACCATAGCGTCTTTTGTATCAGGTTTTCTTGATCCAAATGATCAAACACAAGCACTTATTAGCGGCTTAATCAGTATTGTTTATCTAGTATTTTACTTAATCATCATATTTTCTTTGCACAGCCGCCTTGCAGAAATATGTGGCGAAAAATTTAATGCCATACTCACATTCTTTGGTGGAGCGATTTATCTTCAGTACAAGATAAACAAGTCAATTGACCAAAATTAAATTCAACATAAAAACATAGAGATTTTAAAGAACTACTATGCACCTAAGTCGTAGACTATAATATCTTCGAGTACGACCCCATGATTTCCTGATTTCCTAAAGCTTTTTCCTCGTGTTGATCCATGAATTACCTTAGCAAACTAACGCTTGCAATGAGGGCTTGCCGTAGCGGGGTGAGGCTTGTGCTAGACATAGCACAAACGAACACCGCGGAGAGCAAGTCCCTCTCAATTGCCATTGTTATAAGTCATTATTCTCCAACCGATCAATTATCTCTTTACTACAGATTTCTTTAAGCTCATGAAAGCTCAAACGAAGCTCCTGCTCACCGGCAGCATAGCAATCTATTTGATACTCGGAAAACGTGAAGACCAGCCCATACTTTTCAATATTGAACAACCCAAAATTATCGGCTTTAGGCTCGGTTCCTCGTTGCAACCAACCACTATCATATTTTTTTGTGGCTCTTAACCTTTCCCTTATGAATTCAGAAAATTCTGGCAATCGTTCTTCGGAACCTAACAAAGTCTCAACAACTATCGGTGAGAAAGGCCGAAGAAAATAATTTTGAACTCTCGTCGTTCTACCACCGTGGGCGGCACCTGTGTAGTACCGGTCTATACTATATTTGATGCTAATTACACTTGGATCTCTTCGAACCACCCGATAATTGCCAGATAAAGTGCTGGGTATTCGAAACACCCCCAATTCATTGTCTTGATCCTCAACTACTGAAGCACTCCACTCTTTCTGATTCTCCCGAAACTCGGCTAATAACTCATAACCCCAGGCTTCTATATTTCTAGATACAATTTTTTCTAAAGGCTCTTGAAAATCGGGAAAGTCGAATTTATAGGTGTAGCCAGGGTCATCGGTATTTTCTTCAGAAAGGCGACGTTTAATTTCAATGATTTTTGCTTCATAGGAGCCGGAATCATTAGCCCCAAATTCCGTTGCTAGATTTTCCTTGTACATCAAAAGTGATTTTCTATCTATTTCCCTTTTATGTGCTCTTCTATGACATACGGGACAAAGAGCAATAAGATTTGCGTATTCGTGTTTCTTGCATTTTTCCCATGGGACAATGTGATGAATATCTATTTCAGTTTGACCACAACGCGGTATAGCACAACGATGCCCAGCTTCTACCATAACGGCACGCCTAATTTCTGCTGGGATTGCAGGTCTCTCCACGATATCTCCTATGACTTACAACAGATTATTCAACAGATACTATGTATCACAATAAAAGGGGTCAGACCCGAATGGCACTAAGTTAAGCGAGATTAGGTGATTTAAACGAGGTAAA
>CAYUVE010000144.1:0-5851 GCA_964447985.1 uncultured Thiotrichales bacterium | reverse complement strand
ACACAGCATGGCACAACCATACCAACCTATCATGGCCGCACCAATACCCGAGGTGATATGGTCGTAACCAGGGGCAATATCTGTAGTTAGTGGGCCAAGCGTATAGAATGGCGCCTCATCACAACATTCCAGCTGCTTATCCATATTCTCTTTTATCAAGTGCATGGGCACATGGCCAGGCCCTTCTATCATGGTTTGCACATCATGCTGCCAAGCAATTTTAGTGAGCTCACCTAGCGTTTCTAGCTCACCAAACTGTGCCGCATCATTGGCATCGGCAATAGAACCGGGACGCAAACCATCGCCTAGCGAAAATGAGACATCGTAAGCCTTCATGATCTCGCAGATTTCTTCAAAATGCGTATAAAGAAAATTTTCCTTATGATGTGCTAAACACCATTTGGCCATGATCGATCCGCCACGTGAAACAATACCCGTCGTACGCTTGGCAGTAAGCGGCACATAACGCAATAAGACACCCGCATGGATGGTAAAATAATCCACTCCCTGCTCGGCTTGCTCGATTAAGGTATCGCGAAATAATTCCCAGGTAAGCTCTTCGGCCTTACCATCAACTTTTTCTAAAGCTTGGTAGATCGGTACAGTACCGATTGGCACTGGCGAGTTACGTAATATCCACTCTCGTGTTTCGTGAATGTTTTTACCCGTTGACAGATCCATTACCGTGTCGCCACCCCAACGGATTGACCAAGTCATTTTCTCGACTTCTTCTTCAATAGAAGATGTCACCGCAGAGTTGCCAATATTGGCATTAATTTTCACCAAGAAATTACGGCCGATAATCATTGGCTCAAGCTCTGGATGATTAATATTGGCTGGGATGATGGCGCGACCTCGAGCGATCTCGTCACGGACAAATTCTGCGGTGACGTAAGCTGGAATTGCTGCACCAAATGATTCACCACTGGCTGCTTTATTCACCTCAGCTAATTGTTCACGACGTTGATTTTCACGTATCGCCACATATTCCATTTCAGGCGTGATAATGCCGCGTTTGGCGTAATGCATTTGCGAAACATTGGCACCCGTCTTGGCTTTTCTGACTGGTCGCTCAGCACTAAACCGAATATTGGCCAGGTCTGGGTTCGCGGCTTGGCGACGACCGTATTCGGAGCTGATTTGTTCTAATATTTCCGTATCGCCGCGCTCATCTATCCACGCTCCTCGTACAGAAGCTAGCCCCTTGCGAACATCAATATTGGCTTGAGGGTCGGTATATGGCCCCGAGGTATCGTAGACGACAACAGCAGGGTTATGCTCAACCCCTACGGTCAGTGGCGTATCATTAAGCGAGATTTCGCGCATGGGGACACGAAGATCTGGACGCGAACCTTCCACATAAATTTTGCGCGAATTGGGGAAGTTTTTGATGGCGGCCTTATCGACCTCTGCGGTTTGACTGAGTACACGCTCTTTAATTGCGCTCATAGCCATGCTCCTAGGAATATGAAATCACGCGGCAGGATGAGAGAAAGTCGATAACAGAAAGGCTAATCAGGCACCTGGGCTGCTTCCCTCCGCCGGTTTTAGCCGGGTCAGGTTCAATGGGTCTTTCTCAGCCCAGCTTATGCTTAAGGCACCCCCGCAACAGCCAAGACTGTAGCGAATGCCCCTGACTAATGCAAATGACGCGCAAGCGAATAACGAACCTTTGCCGGAAACTGGCGTCCGATGGTCAGGCTAGCTAAAATATCCGATCTTTTGACCGTTACAGACTGGTGATGATAATGGAACTCGCTCAAGCTCGCTTTAATATGATTGAACAGCAAATCCGCCCTTGGGACGTGCTGGATCAACGTGTGCTTGATTTACTTGAAGCCCTACCTCGCGATGCCTTTGTTACTGAGCAAAACCAGTCACTGGCCTATGCTGATGTCAATATTGCTCTCGAACACGGCGAAGTCATGATGCCGCCCAAGGTTGAAGCGAGACTTGTCCAAGCGCTGAATATCCAGTCAGATGAAAACGTGCTTGAAGTTGGCACAGGTAGCGGCTACGTGACCGCCATGCTGGCCAGCCTCAGTCAACATGTCACCAGTGTTGATATTCATGCTGACTTTCTAGAAAACGCCAAAGCGCGGCTTGATGCATATAGTCTTAGCAATGTCACCTTGGAACAAGGCGACGCAGCTAACGGAAAAACCGGCGACGAAAGCTTTGATGTGATTGCTGTTACGGGTTCTCTACCCGAATACAATCAATGCTTTGAAAAAAGCCTGAACATCGGTGGTCGCTTATTCGTCATTTCTGGCCAAGCACCGATTATGGAAGCATTACTGGTCACACGTGTGACAGAAAGCGAGTGGGTACGACAAAGCCTGTTCGAAACCGATCTTCCCCCGTTACAAAACGCTAAGGCTCCATCAAGCTTTGTTTTTTAACGTATCGCGGACGTAGGCTGACATGATGTCCGCACGCCTATTTTGCCTTGCCGCTGCTTTATGTCTATCAGGCAGCGTCTTAGCAGAAGACCTTAGCGAGATTTTGGATCTCGCTCTGCAGAATGACCCCCAGGTTAACCAAGCGAAAGCCGCCTATCGTGCTGCACTAGAATCGCGTCCTCAAGCGCGCTCCAATTTTCTGCCAAATATCAATCTCAGTGCCGATACGACTGACAACTCACAAGACCGTAACTTCGGTGCCGGCAGCCAGTTCGGTGGCAGTGAAGACTTTAATTCTCACGGTTATAGCCTGACTTTGACACAGCCCGTATTTGATCGTGACGCTATTGTCCAACAGCGCCAAGTCGATGCCATTGTTGGCGAAGCAGAATCCAATTTGAATAACGAAGAACAAGCATTGATGGTACGTGCAGCCGAGCGCTATTTTGATGTGCTAGCAGCAGAGGACAATTTGGTTTTTGCTAAAACAGAAAAAGAAGCGATTGCCCGCCAATTAGAACAAACCAATGAACGTTTTGAAGTAGGCTTAATTGCTATCACCGATGTCAACGAGGCACAAGCCAGTTTCGATTTAGCCGTCGCCGACGAAATCGATGCCAATAACACTTTGCTAAGTTCGCGAGAAGGCTTACAAGAAGTCACCGGAAGCGAGCATGAAGTACTCTCTACCCTTATCGACAACACTCCCCTTGTTTCACCCGATCCAGAAAATATTGACCGCTGGACTGAGGTCGCGCTAAGCGAAAATCTGGCCGTACAGGCGGCTGAGTATGCCAGCGAAAATTTACGGCATGCGATCGATCGGACACGAGCGGGTCACTACCCTAGTGTGGATATTGTTGCTAACCGATCAGATAATTCCTCAGGCGGTGGTAGCCTTGGTGGCAGTGAAATCGAAAGCACTTCTTTGAGCCTTCAGCTTAATGTACCCATCTATCAAGGCGGCCTAATTCGTTCTCAAACGCGTGAAGCTCAAGCACGGCTTGATGAGTCTCTACAAATATTAGAACAACAACAACGTAGCGCTAAACGCCAGGTTCGTGAATCTTATCTTGGTGTACTAGCCAGCATTAGTCGTGTTAAAGCCCTACAACAGGCCGAAAAATCCAGCCAAAGTGCCTTAGAAGCTAACGAGGTCGGATTAGAAGTTGGCACACGAACCACCGTCGATGTACTCGATGCAAGGCGTGTGTTATTTCGCGCAAAACGTGACTTAGCGCGGGCACGTTATGATTATATTTTGAATACACTGCGCCTTAAACAAGCTGCGGGGACACTAAGCGTCAATGATATTCGGGAAATTAATCGCTGGCTAAACTAAAGCCATCAATATTTACTCACTCAACCTAAGCGCTTCGTAACCAGTTCCATTACCCTATCCACTGCACCTCGGTTTTCTTCCACGACTGCTCTACCTTGCTCACCTGCGGCATCTCTTAGGTTAGGTTCTTTCAACAACTCGATAACTGCTAAGCCTAGTTCATCAGCATTCATGACACGCCTTGCTGCTCCTTGGTCTAGTAAAAGCTCACTGATGTATTCAAAATTATGAGTATAGGGACCAACTAGCACCGGCAAACCGACGGCTGTCGGTTCAAGCAAATTGTGGCCGCCAATCTCGACCAAACTCCCACCAACGAAAGCCACATCTGAAGCAGCATAAAACAGAGTTAGCTCGCCCATTGAGTCACCGAGGAAAACATCCGTTTCATCTGTACAAGGCTGAAGACTACTACGTCGCACCACCGACAAACCTTGCTTGTGACACAAGCTTTCGACTTTATCAAAACGCTCAGGATGGCGTGGCACAAGAACTAGCAGGGCTTGGGGAACGATTTTGGTTACTAGCTCAAAAGCATGCAAAACCTGCTCATCTTCCCCTTCGTGGGTACTTGCTGCAATCCAAACAGAACGATTACTCCCCAAGAGCCGACGCAAAGCTTCCGCCTCTTCTAATTGACTGGGAGCAACATTAATATCGAACTTAACATTACCCGTTATGTAAACATTATCCTTATTAGCGCCAAGCGATATAAAACGCTCTGCATCTGTAGATACCTGCGCAGCGATTGCATCTAAGCAACCAAGCGTCCGCTTAATTAAGCCACGAAAGTAAGCATATCGACCTGCTGAACGAGCCGATAATCTAGCATTAACTAATATCAGCGGAATAGATCGCTTAGCGACAGACCGATAAAGATTTGGCCAAATCTCAGTTTCAACGATAAGCCCTATACATGGCTGACTTCGACGTAAAAACCTATTTACTGCAAAAGGCAAATCATAGGGTAAATAGGCATGGACAATACCGTCGCCTAAACTCTGCTTCAAACGACTGGCACCCGTCGATGTTGTCGTTGTCACTAATAGTGGAATCTCAGGATACGCTGCCAGTAGTTTTTTAATGAGTGGAATAACGGCTTGCACCTCACCAACGGATACCGCATGCACCCATATAGGTGAAACAGAAAACTCTGGTCCTTTTCCAAATCGCTGTTGCCAAGCTGAAGATTCTTGACCACTATGCAAGGCTCGCCAAAGAAATCGGATCTCAAAAAATAAGGCAACAGGGAGTGCCAATAAGGTATAGAGATAGCGCATGAATGAAATCTATAAGTTTGTCAGCAACCTATATAGCGCTGACTTTCTTACGGCTATGTTAGCATAAGAGCCTAATTTCTAAGCCGAAAACTTTTCTTAACGTCAATACAAACTACCACGTATGCCCGACTCCTTATACCATCCACGCCATTGGGGCGCCTGGTTAGCCGTTGTGATATTAAGAATGCTCGCATTATTGCCTGCATCAGTACTCATTAAACTGGGCAAACCCTTAGGCACCATACTTTACTTATTGGTTAAGCGGCGACGCCATATCACTCATAGCAACTTAAAGCTCTGCTTTCCTGAAAAATCAGAACAAGAAATTACCAGTTTGGCTCGTGAACACTTTTATGCTCTCGGCACCATGGCTATGGAAATGCTTATTACTTGGTGGAAAAAAGCCGAGCAAATTCCCGCAAAAATTGAAATTACTGGGCTCAACCATCTAGAAGATGCGCAAGCCAGCAATAAAGGTGTGTTATTACTCAGCGCGCACTTTACTTCACTTGAAATAGGTGGGGCGCTATTACAACGTGAAACTCGATATGCGATTCACGGTATGTACCGCAGCCACGAAAATCCAGTGTTTGAAGCAGCGGTTAAGAAGGGCCGTCAACATTGGTTTGAGCAAATGATTCCGCGAGACAATGTCAAACAAATGTTACGTAGCCTAAAACAAGGCACTATCGTTTGGTATGCGCCAGATCAAGCTTATCGTGGCCGCAATAGCCTACAAGTGCCTTTTTTCAACCAACCCGCTGCAACCAATCCAGGAACTTCACGTATTGCCAAGCTCAGCGGTGCTCCAGTGATACCATATTTCC
>CAYUVE010000143.1:0-5853 GCA_964447985.1 uncultured Thiotrichales bacterium | reverse complement strand
TGGAAGGTAAGTTCGTCGATGCACTGCGTGCTGTAGCAGCCGAAATGGGTATGACAGAACTACACGAGCAACGTGTTGACTTTGTACAAAAAGTACAACAAGTGGTTTCTGAAGACCTACTTAAGAATGGTCTTGAGCTTGAGTCCGTATCGCTTACCGGCTTAGATCAAACGAGTAAAGAATACTTTAACCCTAATAACGCATTTGACGCAGAAGGTTTGACCAAGCTTACCGAAGAAATCGAATTACGTAAGAAAATTCGTAACGAGATTGAACAGGATACTACTGTTGAGATTCAGAGGAAGAATTTAGAGGCAGAACAACAGAAATTAGAAATAGGCAAGGAGCAAGAATATGCGCGATTAAAGCAACAGCGTGAGGTCGAAATCAGAAAGGCTGCGCAAACCGCGGAGATTGCTAGCGAACAAGCTGCTAAGAAAAAAGAGGCAGAGCAAGCACAAATCATTGCTCAGCAAAGTATTGACTTAGCGAAAATTACTTCGGATCGTGCTATCGAAGAAGAAGATATTAAACGCCAGCAATTGGTTAGAGAGAAGGAAGTCGAGAAACAACGAGCTATCGAGCTTGCAGAACAAGACCGCGATATTGCAATCGCAGAAAAATCGAAAGCTAAATCTGAGTCAGAAGCCGAGGCGGCTACGGCAAGAGCTTTGGCTGTATCCGCTGATGAAAAAGTCGTAACGGCACGAGAAAAAGAGAAAGCGGAACGACAAAAACAAATAGAGTTGATCGAAGCAGCTCGAGTTGCCGAGAGACAAGCAATCGCTGTAACAACAGCAGCAGATGCTGAGAAACAGGCTGCTGATGACCAAGCCGAAGCGCTTAGAACCTTGGCTAAGGGTGAATCGGATAAAGCAAGAATTGAAGCTGAAGGTAAGGCCGCTGCCGAAAAACTTGCAGCTGAGGCAGCGGAAGTTAGATATAACGTCGATGCCGAAGGTACGAGTGCATTAAACCAAGCGCAGAACTTATTGTCAGCAGAGCAAATAGCAATGCAAGTCAAGATGGCGATAGTTAAGCATATGCCAGATATCATTCGAGAAAGTGTCAAACCGATGGAACAAATCGAAGGTATCAAAATTGTCCAGGTTGATGGCTTGAACGCGAACGGTGGCGGAGGAGCTAATAGCGGCAGCGATGCTGCAAATGGTTCAGGTAATCTCGCTGATCAGGTAGTTAATAGCGCACTAAAGTACCGCGTACAAGCGCCTTTAGTTGAATCATTATTAAATGAAATTGGTCTTGAAGGTGGTGATTTATCTGGCTTAACTGGTGCCTTAAACGGTGATAACAAAGGCAATCACACGACACCTGCTCCTAAAGAAGACTAGTAATAATACCCCTTGGGACGGTAGCTTGGTTGATATATCAAGCTACCGTAATTAGATGATTTAGACCAAGAATAAGCTAACGTACATGTGTTGGTAAGTGGAAAGAGCTATCCGATAACTTTGAGGGGGGTGTTATTGCGTTGGCTGGTTCTAATGTTTCGAGGCAACTCAATATTTGACCCAGGCGAGGCGACTTCTATACCTAGTAGCCTAATTTGTTCTGCCTGGTTTTCATTATGATAATGATACGCGATAAGTCTTGAAAGAATATTCGGTTGGTATTCCTTGAGTAACTCTTCGGCACTACTGTGTGAAGGGTTAGATTCCAAACCACAATCGTGAAAAATCGTTTCGCCATGACAGCAATAGTGGTGCAGCAATTCAGGTATAGGGCGTGTGTCACCTGTGTAGAAGAATACGCCTGGCAGATGGAGTGCGTGCGCACTATTTGGCTGGTGGTGGCGAGTGGGGTAGGTTTTGTAGTAATGGTTTCTCCACCAGAAACCTTCAATCACGGGGACTAGTTGCAAGGTATCCCAAAAATTGACTCCTCCCTCTGCGAGCTGGCCAGGGTAGTTGCCGATTCTAAGAGTAAGTTGGGCGACTAGATGTGCAGAAACAAATATTTTAATTTTGTTTTCTTGCTTGAGAAAACACGCCTTATAGAAAAGGGCTTCAAGGTCACCGATATGATCGATATGTAAATGGCTAATATATACTGCTGGAGGCAAAGCATCATGAGTCTCCATATAGCGTAATAATGTATTAGGTCCACAATCAATCAATAATTGGGGTTCTGATTGATATAGGAGAACAGCTGAGGAAGTGCCTAACTGGCCGCCATTAGCGACACCAAGAAAATTAAACTGCCACATAGTATTTCTTGAGAAAGAGAAAATCTGAGGACTATGGGTAGATAACATTATATGAGTAATATTACAGCTTGATTAAATACAGCTTGATTTATAACTCTAATTCAGCTTTGACAGAGAATATGGGTGTCATTATTAGTCTTTCTGGGACTAATTAGTCTTCCAGTGCAGGTGAGTACTCAATAGTTGGCCAGCTAAGTGTATTATCCATGGAAAAACGGATTCCTTGTTCAAGATTGAATATTGCCTGACGTAGAATCTTGCCAGTTGACATTGAAGTTATCTGAGCTTCTGGATAGTCATGTATGCTCGTTTTGCCATTTAGCAAAAAGAGATCACCTTTATCAAAATCGATAAATAAGAGTCCCGTTTGCGGGTTAGCAAGTATATTGCCTAAAGTATTAAAAAATTTATTACCTGGGTAGTCATCCCATACTATTTGGCCATTATCTGTAACCTTTACGAAACCTGGTTTGCCACCACGATGTGACACGTCCACACCATAAGCTGAAGTTTTAGTATCACTATGGTTGTTAGGGTGCTTTATATCTGGTTCTAGATAGGCGCTGGCGATAAAGAAACAATCACAACTTCTAATAATTTCTGTTGTTTCCCGGTCTAGCGAAGTAAAAGACTGGGTATCAGTTACTTGCCCGAGATTAAAATCGTATTTTGTATCACGTATTTGAATATATTTTGGGCAATTACCGTAACTTTGTTTTAGTTCTACTGAAAAAGAATTTTTATCAGAATGGTTTACTGTGCCATTTAGTCGATTGCGGCGGCGATTAGAGAAGTTAAGTCCTAGCAATCCAACATCCGCTTGATTGCATAATTCTAGATTGAGGGGGGCTTCGCCAATAGGTCTGGCATCGATGCGTAAAGACGTATCACTAGCAGCATGGATGAAACCGGCTTTGCCATAGGCTAAGGTTGCCCACGGTCGAGCTTGATCATCGAGTGCACCGATAAATATACAGGATAGTTCTGGATAAAAGTTCTTGTGCTGTTCGATAAGTACATTACGAATCAGTCGTTCACCAATGGGTGCCATTTTCTCCACAGCGTCGATAGAAGATTGAAGTGTAAGCTCTCCTGGATGGAATGCGTTTTGGTTTAAGTCTGAGTCTGGCATGGCTAAGGGTGGGTTATTCTGCCTCGGCTCTAAATTCGACACGTGGGCCACCAGGTATTAAGCACATCATGTGTTCTGCGCCAGCACTGCCTATCGCTTCAGGTGCGAATTCAATTGTGACATCAGCTGCCTCTTGTAGTCTTGAGTGTAATTCATAGAGCGCTGATTTGCTTGCTACTGATAGGGCGAGATGATGTAGGCCGATGTTTTGGTGGCGATTAAAGCCTGTTGGTTCGCAATTTTTATGCGGTTTTGCTTGCCAGAGTGTCACCATAGTGACTCCATCGCTAACAAATGCAGCGGGATAATCGGGTTTTTCACCAAGTTTTTTAAAACCCAGAGTATTTTCAAAGAAAGATAGTGTTTGGCTAAGAGAAGGTATGGTTAGCCCGACATGGTGAACCCCTTGGGTCATACTATTATTTGCTTGTTCCATAGGATTTCCTCGGCTGAAAGAGTGTTAAAAGTGAACAGTTCTGTGCATAGTTCGATATAATAGTGTACAAATCTGTACATGTCAAGAGATTCCTTGTACAATAGCTTACGTTTATTATTACTGGGAAGAAAACGATCAGTACCTCAACCATAAATAGGGCTCAACCGCGTAAAGAGCATTTGCTCAATATCGCTGCGCAGCTTTTTTCTGAGCACGGCTATCATGCTACGGGCATTGATACCATCATGCAGGTTTCTGGTGTATCCAAGACGACTTTATATAAATACTTTGCAAGTAAAGAACAGCTAATTCTAGAAGTACTGAATCGGCGTCATGATGAATCGATGCAGCATTTTCATGACTATGTTGAAAAGTCGAAGCAGTCGTACCCGCATAAGCAAGATGAGGAGCACGCCTTAGCTGTTTTTGATGCCTTGCATGACCTAATTAATGGTGGGTGTTTTTACGGTTGCAGTTTTATCAATGCTAGTGCTGAATACAGTAGTATTGACGACCCAATCAATGCGGTTTCTGCAGCGCATAAGAAATCGCTGAGTAAATTTATTACTGGGCTACTTTCTAATTGGTCCTCAAGTCAGCGTGTTGAATTGGCTGATCAGTTTGTAATTATTCTTGATGGGGCAATTATTGCCGCCCATGTCCGTCATGATAAGAAAGCAGCCATTAAAGCAAAGGCGGCAGCAAGTAAATTATTAGGACTTGGTTAGTTATTCTAATACGTAGGCAATGGCTGTAAAGCTGGCTGCAAAGCCGATCAAGTGTAAGAAAAATAATAAGAGTAATACGCCATAGTGGCTAACCAAATGAATGCTACTAAAACCTGATGTTGATCTATGCCCTGCGTAAAAATGAATTAATAATGATCCGATGGCAATGAGCTGCCAGTGAAGCATATTGATTTCCAAATTGGTTTTCAGAGGAACAATAAGTGTGGTTGAGAGGCGAGGAAGATCGTTTAATGTTTCTTCACCAGCTAGCGTGACAAATAAATTGCCGAGATACCATGCGACGATACAATAAGCTAAGGTCGTTAATACAGCAACGAGATAGGCAATACGCATAGAATTAATCATATCTACTCCTATTGTTGTTGTGCTGCCCAATCACCCTTATAGCTCGTGATAGGGCATTCTGTGTCATCGTCTTCCTCTTCTTCACCAAAAGGTACCACTGCGCTGCCGATAGCACTACCAATCGCTTCGGCGACACAGATTAAATCTGGCATGGCGACATCGGTGGTTCCCGATGCATTTTTTGCGTTTAATGTGCCGTTGAGTTTGACGGTGTAAGTAAAGGTATAGCCTTCATCATCAGTTTCAGAGTAATTGCCCTGCAGTGTTATCTGTTTGCCACTCAGTTTGCCTTTGAGCGCGACAGGTTTAAACCCATTGTCAAAACTTATTTTTCCGTTGGCAGTATTATTCGCCGCGATATCAAAATTGACTTGATAAGTACCGAGTACAGGTTTACCTTCAATTTTATCTAGTCCTTTACCTCTACCTATCCACTGACCTGTTTGCTGACTAGATTGATTGGTTTCTGGCTTGGGTGAGGGTGACGCGCTTGGTATTGTTTGTTGCGATGAAGGTGTCTTTGCTCCTTCGATCACTCCTGATATACAACAATTACGATTAACCGCTTTTGGAACACTATGCTTTATCCAGCATCGACCTTTGGGTCCTTGTATCGTGTTTGGTTTTACCCAAGTAAAAGATTTACATCTGACGTTATCTTGGCAAGCTTTTCGGCAAGCCTGGGCTGAAGGTGTATGAAAACCAGCTTTAATATCAGAACCTGGTCTATCCACGCCTGGTTCGAAACCGCTACCTAGAGTCTCGTCTTTGGGTGGGAGAGGCTTGGAATTTTTACGTTTACCATTCCACTGGCGGCTTTTTAGAGGGTTATTGCAATAACTCCATAACCCCTTGAATTCGTTATAGTCGGTTGTGAAAGTGAATTTTACTAAACCCCAATAGTAACTGCCATCTCGCTGTGTTTTACATTTTTGGCCACTGCTTTTTTCTACCCATATACCGC
>CAYUVE010000142.1:0-5914 GCA_964447985.1 uncultured Thiotrichales bacterium | reverse complement strand
GATTAGCGCTATCAGCAATCTTCTCATTCTTACTTCTACATTCATCAAACAACGATTCAATATGTTCTTTTAATACATCGGTATCCTTACCGTCTAATACAGCAAACTCATCTTCACCAAGTCGTGCACATTTATTGGCCTCGTCATTCAAGCAGTAAGCTTTCATTAAATCAGCTACATAACGAACAAGCTTATCTGAGGCCAGATAACCTTGAGTATTTCTTAGTTCCTTTAGCCCAGTCACTTTTAACAAGGCCATAGCATTATAACTCACTGCATCTTCAGACTGTGCTTGTTCAAATTGATTTAATAAATACTTCCTGTTTCCAAGCCCTGTCAATTTGTCTTGATACAAAAGGTCTTGATAATTTGCTAAGGCGCGTTGCTGGTCATTAAAAATACCTTGAACCTTGCCCACCAAACCATTCATAGACTCAACTACGCGTCTAAGTTCTGGCGTTGATGGCAACTCAGGTTGAGTAACAAACTGGTTATTACGAATCGCCTCAGCCTGCTCTCTTACTTTACTCAATGGTTTAAGAATCTTGTGCAATAAAAACCAAAGTAAGACCATTCCAATAACAAATAGTCCAATAACCCAAACTAAGGTCTCTCTCAAGTTATGATAAAGGCTGACGTAAGTAAACCCCGGATGAACAGTAATGGATAGCGTGCCTAACGGCACCCAACCTTGCATGATTTGACTTGTCCCTGTTGCTTCTTTTAGCGGTACCATTGACACAAACCAAGCTGGGACTGATCTAATTTCTACGGATTGTTCCTTTTTATGGATAAGCTCGCCTGCGCTATCAACCAGTTCTATCTTTGTATAATAACCACTGTCAAAGACACTATTGAATAATGCTCCCAGCGCGGCTCGATCAGAACCAATCCCGCTATTAGAAATACTAATACCTAAAGTTGTTGCAATATCTTGTGCGGAAGTCTGTAACTGACCTTCTAAATATTCACTAGAACGACGAAAATCACCAAGGGTTGTTACCAAAACAAAAATAAGAAAAACCAGAGAAACTAATAGCGCAATTTGCTTGAATAGAGTCATGAGTTTTCCCACCCTACATCGGCAAGCAATTTCTCCCATTTGCTATTTCTTACCTTATCTGTTGGCAGCGCGCGACCAAGACCCGCAGACGGGTTAGTTAGAAACAAGGATTTTGCATTAAAGCTATACACTGGTTTTAAATCCGAACGCTTATCAGCCGAGACAATTCGCAGTTCGTAATTGTCTAGAATTAGAGGGATTCCAGTAGGCGTTTCGAAGTAACTCAATACCATATGCGCTATATTCTCTTTTGTCGCTTTAACATAGGTAAGAAATAATCGACTATCATCAACGCCAAGAGCACGTAATGCAAAATATTTTGCGATAACGTAATCTTCACAATCACCACTGTAGATACCTATAAACTCTTCTGGTGTCGCCCAATAGTCTTCGACGCGCCATAGCACAATGTCTTCTTCATACTTAAAGCGATTAAAAAAGCGGTTTACCTCTACAAGCTTTTGCTCAACTGGCTTATCCATTAGCTGGTCAAGCAAGGCATTTAAGCCTATACCGCGCTCCTTTGCCGAGACATCGTACTGATTTAATAACCTAGTTAACATCTGCTCATTAGCAAATGGTTTTGCATAATGTTGTATAGGGAATAGCGTGAAGCTAAAGAACACTAAACCTGTCAATATACGGCGACTTATATCGTGGCGATATAGTTTCTTTCCCTGCATATTGATTTCACGTTTCCGACAGTCGCGTTAATCAAGCAAACGCAACCCTGCTTAGCCTTCCGAATTTGAGGAAATGGTGCGGAAGTGGAACTCCCCCCTTCGGTTAATTGCGCGCCCCGCATCAGTGGTATTATCTGCAATGGGTTTACTCTCACCAATCCCATTCGCTTTAACTCGCTCGCCGTCGATGCCGCTTGCTATGAGCAAATCGCGTAATGAATCTGCCCGCCGTTTTGACAGTGACAAATTGTAACGACTCGTCCCTACATTATCAGTATGCGCAAATATCCATACCTCCATACTCGATGCATCGGCTAAAGCATTAATGATATTTTTTACTTTATTCTGCGACACATCGGTTAACGTGGTTTCATTAAAGAGAAAATTAACATAATGCGACCGTGACAAATCTAGGCCATCACTAGACTTCACGTCTAGGTATACTGCAGACACAGCTTCATTACCTTTTGCATCACTGACTGTATATACAAACTGATCCTTGCCAACAAAACCTTCTTTCGGGCGATAAATTAGATCACCCTGTGCATTTAATGCTAACTCGCCGCTGTTAGGTTGGGAGAATTCTTCTATAGTTAATGTATCGTCGTCACTATCAATATCATTTTCTAAAAGTTTTTTTACTGGAATAGTCAGTACCGCATCTTCCGTCAGCTCTAAGTAATCATCAACAGGCTCGGGCGCACGACCAATATCTTCATTGACTTGATTTTCGAGGCTATCAACTGATTTAGAAGAAACCTCAACGTCTTCAAAGTCAATATCAAAAGAATCTTCGCAACCATATCGACCTACGCTGTTGCCGATAATACTGTTGTCGCATTGATCATCAGGGTTAACAACTTCATCTTGGTCTCTATCTGTAGTGTAGGGAAGCTCATCTACTCCAACAGCTTGCACTTTTGATATCTTCAGGTCTTGATCTTTCACCTGCGCATCGAGATCAAGTGACTCAAACAACGACCCAACACCTTCACGAATTCGGTAGCGAGCAGCGAGAAAATCGAAGTACGCCTCTGCGTAATTATTTTGCGCGCTATTAAGTTCATTTTCGGCATCAAGCACATCGATAAGATCACGCTGACCGATAAAAAACTCTTCTTGATAAGAGGCAAGCGTTGCTTTTGATTTGTCAACATGCTCCTGCAGATAATTAAGCTGGCTAGTTAATGCCTGATCTGCTGCCCAAGCAAGTCTTAGGGTATTAATGATCTGCCTTCTCGTACGCGCTGCAAACTGTTGACGCTCATGGACTACACTAATTTTTTGACGCTGTTCAGCACGGTTAGCACCACCGTTATAAAGGTTGAGATTCATGTTGAGCACTAAGCTTAAATCATCAGTACTTCCGTCTAAGCCATTAATATCCTCACCGATCTCTTGCGCCAATCTCAAATCGACTACTGGTCGTTGTTTACTTAACGAGCGACGATAATCATGTTCAGCCGCCTCAATATTGTATTCTGCAACTCGTAAGGCTGGATGGTTCTGTAATGCTTGGGCAGTTAAATCATCAATACTTAGCGCTGGGCTTGCAGGTGGCTCCGGTTCAACCAAACTGGCGGGGTCAACATAACGACCTGCCACCTGATGAAACTGCGTCGCGGCATCTTGTAAATTATTTTCTTGTGCGATTAAACTCGCTTTAGCTCTTGCGACGCGCCCTTCTGTCTGTTCCAGTTGGGATCGACGCCCAACCCCTGAAAGGCTTCTGACACGAATTTGCTCTAGAATCTCTTCATGGGAGTTTACGTTCTTCAACGCGAGCTGGTGTAAACGTTGCTGTTTCAGTAATTCTAAATACGCCTGTGCCGCTTCTAAGGCGACGTTGTCAGCCGCATCGTATAACTCATAAAGCGCAGAATTTATTCTTGCGTCGGTCTGCTTGATTTGATTAGTTGTGTCAAAGCCATCATAAAGATTTTGAGTAACCGATAACTCAGCACGAGAACTTTCAAAATCAACCGAATCAGGGCCAGTAACAGGTGACTCACTTTCGAACGCGCCAACAGACGCTTCTAGATCAACACGTGGTCTCCAGCCACTTCTGGCAATGGTTTTATCCTCAACCGTCTGGCGGAAAATATGCACTTGCTCTTGTACATCAGGGTGCGCGCTAATCGTATCAGCAATAAAGCTGGTAAGGTCCACAGCCTGGGCGGTACCATTTATCACCATTGCCATTGCCAAGCTCATCGCAGCGCTGCTAATGGCTGTTAAGTTTCTTGCTAAAGCTGAACGCATTACTTTAACCACCTAACATCGTCTCCTTGCTCTTCATCGTTACTATTTGTTGTATTAATTCGATATACCTATAACTATATGGCTTAGCGGCAAATATTGTCATACATTTAATCGATGCCAGACTAAATTTACTATAAAAATTAAGGACTTTCTGTCGCTTTTTTTACAACGCCAAACAACAAGACTGCATTAAATACTGGTGCAGACTAAAGACTTTGAAAGCGTAGCGCAAATTTCGAGCAACGATTGGATGAAAGCTGTTTGGATAGCCAAACTTATTGAGTGTTACGTTAAAGCTCTAAGCGAAGTGTCAATGAATGGATATGATTGCCCGCTGTACCAAGACTTCTAGCCGTCTCAGTTTTGTTGAGACGTTCTGACATACTAATACGTGCTGCTTGAGCCCAATTTATGATTTATATACCGGGTTACTCATCCCCTAAAGGGGATTCGCCCTGCGGCCGTCTTCGCAAACTCCGACGTTCTCTTACAAACTAACGGCGTGTAAGAGTCGAATCGAATTTTTCTATTCCCATTAAACAAAAAGGCCCTTACGGACCTTTTTGTTTAATGGCGGAGAGAGAGGGATTCGAACCCTCGATACGGGACAAACCGTATACTCCCTTAGCAGGGGAGCGCCTTCAGCCACTCGGCCATCTCTCCTGATTAAATGCGCTCACTTCGAGCGCAGATTATACATCAGTCTTCTGACTGTTGTTCTTTTTCGTTTTGGATTCGATCGTAAATTTCTTCACGATGTACAGATAAGTCTTTCGGTGCATTGACACCGATGCGCACTTGATTACCTCTTACACCAAGTACGGTTACGGTTACGTCATCACCAATGATTAGCGATTCCCCAACGCGACGCGTCAAAATTAACATGGATATTCTCCTAATTCCTGTTCAAATCAATAGGGCTGCGCTTGTTGATTCATCCCTGTTCTATCGCCTTATTCCTTTGATGGCTAACTACTATATCGGCAAGATTCACCCAAACTCTAAAATTTCGCTGATTCGTATTAAGCAGCCTGTTCTAAATCAAACCCTTTATGCAGTGAGCGCACCGCCAATTCTAAATACTTTTCATCGATCACTACAGATATCTTAATTTCCGACGTAGAGATCATATGGATATTAATGCCTTCTTGCGCCAATATTTCAAAGGTCTTACTCGCTATTCCTGCATGCGAACGCATACCAACCCCTACTAGCGACACCTTAACAATCCCGTCATTACCTCTTACTTCTCGCGCACCTAAACGATCACCAGTTTCGTTTAAAATTTCTATCGCTCGCTCAAAATCATTGCGGTGGACAGTGAATGTGAAATCCGTTGTGCCATCAGCACCAACGTTCTGAATAATCATATCCACTTCTATTCCCGCATCGGATACCGGTCCTAATATTCCAAACGCGATACCAGGTTGATCCGGTACGCCCTGGATCGTGACCTGTGCTTCATCACGGTTAAAGGCTATTCCCGATATCAATGCCTGTTCCATCGAATCATCTTCTCCAGTAATCAAAGTACCCATGCCGTCTTCAAAAGAAGACAATACGCGCAACGGTACACTATATTTACTTGCAAACTCTACAGAGCGAATCTGCAATACTTTAGCACCCAAACTCGCCATTTCTAACATTTCTTCATACGTCAGCATATCCATACGCCGCGCCGCAGGCTCTACTCTTGGATCAGTAGTATAAACCCCATCTACATCAGTATATATCTGGCACTCATCCGCCTTTAAAGCCGCTGCCAACGCAACAGCTGTGGTATCCGAACCGCCACGTCCTAACGTCGTAATATTGCCTTCTTCATCAACGCCCTGGAAACCCGCTACAACTACTACTTTTCCTGATTCGAGATCACTTTCTATATGCGACGTATCAATATCCAAAA
>CAYUVE010000141.1:0-5946 GCA_964447985.1 uncultured Thiotrichales bacterium | reverse complement strand
AGGCTTTTCAAAAGTTGGTAGCAAACCGAGCTATGAGGGGAGAGCCACTGTTTCGCTAGCATTAGCCATAGGCATATGCTTGACCTATTCTTGATTGTGGTATATGCTTGGCCTATACCTAGGAGAATGGTTATGTATAAAGCGAGATTATTTATTAATGGCCGTAGTCAGGCAGTTAGAATTCCCAAGGACCTTGCTTTTGAGGGTATTAGTGAAGTTTCTCTGCATAAGGAAGGTAAAAAACTGATTTTGGAACCTGTTAGAAAGACGTGGATATCGTTAGGAGAGCTAGACCCGGTAGGCGATGATTTTATGAGTGATCGACCTGAATTGCTTGATACGGGTAGAGTGCAGTTTTAATGCTTTATATGCTGGATACGGATATATGTAGCTATATCATGAAAAAGACGCCTTTATCTCTTTTATCTCTTTTACAAGAAAAAATAGAAAGTGGGCATTCGATTTGTATTTCAGTGATTAGTTATTCAGAGTTACGCTTGGGTGCTGAGAGATCATCGGCTGCGAATAAATATAATCGCTTGATTAATGAGTTTTGTGAGCGTTTAGACTTTATCGCTGATTGGACTACGCAAGAAGCTGATGTGTTTGCTAAGCTTCAGGCGGGTCTTTTTTCGAAAGGCTTGCCTATCGGTTACAACGACGCAATGATTTCAGCTCATGCGCTTTTGCTTAATGCTGTATTAGTTACAAACAATCAAAAACACTTTTCTCGTGTTCCTGAGCTATTAGTAGAAAACTGGGTTCAGTAAGAAAGTAATAACTGTGTTAGATACGGGTTTGTGTTTAATCACATAGTTCTTGTAAAAAACTAATAAACTTTTTTACATCCACAAAATTACTGGCTAAACCCAGCGAAACCCGAACGGCCCCAGTCGCTTTACCTTGATTGGTAATGCAGTCTTGAAATACGGGCAGGTTGAAACCTTCTTTTTCAACGCGTTCACGACATTGATTAATGGTTTCAGCGGTGTGATGCAAACTGCTTTCACCTGCTCCCGGGTTACAAAAACAACCGGAACGAATAGCAATATTTTGTTCGTTAGCGAGTTTTTCTACCAGGCCATAATGCAGATATTCGCCATTCGCTTTAAAAATGTTAAAGGCAATAGTGGCACCGCGGTTTTCTATGGTTTTAGGGCCGTATAGTTCTATTGCTGGTTGACCATTTTTGTACTTGAGCGTTTGCATGGTGCTGAGTAAATAGCTGGTTAAGGCCATTACTCTGTCATGTAGAATATCTATGTTTAAGTCCAGCATGAACTTAAGTCCCATGCTGACTATGGGGAAATTTAGGTAGTTAACGGTGCCTTCTTCAAAAGCAGCGACACCATCTTCAAGTGAGTAAAAGTCGGCAATGGCAGAGACTATTTTTACCGTGCCTCCTGCAAACCAAGGTCGTCTGAGTTTTTCTAAGGCATCACGGCGTGCGATGAGCGCGCCCACGCCTGTGGGATAACCAAAGATCTTGTAAAAGGAGACGCTGACGAAGTCCGGTTGTATTGCACTTAGATCAAGCCGATTAGTCGGTGCGAAGGCGGCGGCATCTAGCAAAACGTCGTAGCTCGCTTCTTTAGCTTGGGTTATCCAAGATAAAGGGTGTTGTACGCCTGAAAAGTTGGATTGTGCAGGATAGGCGAGCAGTTTCGCTGTCTTATTCTCGGATGACAGGTAATTAGTTATATCATCAGCTAACAGGGTATCGGCTTGGCATTCGATATAGCGGATATTAGCGCCACGGTGGCGAGCGAATTCGCGAATACCTTGAACCGAGTTGTGATTATCGGCTGTTAATAATAGCTCGCTGCCTTTTTCAAAAGGGTAACTTTCTGCAACAAGTTTTAGTGCTGCACTGGCATTGGCACAAAATATAACTAAGTAGTCGTTTGGGTCGGCATGAAAATATTCGAGTACATCTTGTCGCGCTTGCTCTAAATAGCTGGACGAGAGTTGCGATGAGTTATTATGTGAATGCGGGTTACCAAATACGTGATTCTTTAATAGTTCTGAGTGCTGTTCAACCAAGCTTATGGGGTATAAGCTGCCACCGGTGTAGTCGAGATAGGTTTCATTATTGGTGTCGAGGCGGGCATATTCTTTCTGACGTAGCATGTCGAATGCATCGCTTTTCGCATAGGCAGGGTGGCGCTCTAGAAATTCAGCATATTCTAGATCGCGATCAATAAGCGCTTTTTGAAGAGGGTGGTTCATACAAAACAATTAGTTATGCAATATAGTTAATTAACTTTATTGTTCCCGTTTTGAGGGAATTTAGCAATAATTTCAAGCGCTTTACCATCGCGTTTTATCTCTAAGGGTAACCAGGTTCCGACCTGCATGGCTTGTACGGTTTCTACGATATCGCTGACGGAATCCACGGTTTTGCCGGCAACACTAATAAATACATCACCTTGTTGTAGACCACTGATTTCGGCAATGCTTTTATCAACAATTTTAGTGATTTTAACCATACCGTCTTCGTCCATGAGATGGACGCCGAGTTTTGGTTTTTCTACTACGGCGATTTCTTCATAAGGGGGTAAGCCAAAGATGCCGTCTGCGGTGCGGGTTGTGACCTCTTGACAGGGAATATCATGATCGCCCGGTAATAATACCTTAGCGCTTTTGATGCCTAGATCCTCAAGCTGATGGGGTACGCCAAATCGTTCTACGATATGACCAGTACCCATAATACCAATGACTAATGGCGATGATTCCGTTTGTGTGGCGTCAGCTATGCCTTCTGCCATCGCACGATCCCAGAGCTGTTGTGCATCGACGAAGCGCAGAAACTGCGGGTTTTGCTTGATATCGTCGTCTTTGTTGTCATCTTGACCATGGCTGTGGCCACCGAAGGTATTCGCTAATAGTTCGAGATAGTCTGTACTTGCAGCAGCGGGTATTGAAATGCCTTGGCGCTCTTCGTCACTCATGGCATTAACACCTTTTTTACTTGCGGTGCGTACCACTGAGCGATCGACATTTAAAGCGATCATCGGCACACGGTTGATGCGGGCAAAATGGAATATTGGCATATACAGCTCGGGATCATAGCCCCAGACTTTTTTCCATTCAGATTGATCAAGAAACGCTTTTTCGCTGAGTTCGCCGGCAACCCAAGCATCGAGCGCTTTTTGGACGCGGCGAGGAAACATCTCGAACCCAAGAACGAGGTCATTTCGCAATGCGTGAATTTCGCTGATGGTTTGCAACTGCCAGCGATGGTGCTCGGCGATGTCATGTTGCTCTCCTAGCAGCACCACTTGTTGATCTTTTACGGTATTTACCAGCTGCTGGCTAGTGACAAATTGCTTATTTTCAGGGGTAAACCAGTTGCCGTCTCGGTGGCATATGTTTGTCTCGGCATAGGAGGGGAATGCCAGGATTACTCCGATGAATATCGAGCAATACGCTCGCTTAACATATGAACAGTGCATAACTTCTTCCTACCTCTTCTCGCTGATTTTTAGGGCTGCGCGTATTCTTGAATAGCCCCTTATTCCGCGAAAAGGCTTAAATGCTGAGCTATTTTCCGGATTAGACTGTTAAATAGGGTAATGGTTACGAAATTTCTTCAAGCATGTCTGCTAGGTGCGCGCTAAGCGCTTCGCCTTCAAGTTTTAGCTTGGGCACGATGCGCTGTTCAACGAGATGTTTCAGTCCGCGGCGTGATTTTATTTTGGATAGAGCCGTGACAGCATGATCACTCACCCATTCCCATTCTTCGTTTTGTAGGTCGAGTAAGTCTTCTTCATAGTCGGCTAGCATTTCGGCGGGATATTTCGATAACAACATGCATGAATGCATACGCACAGAATCAGGAAAGTCGCCCAATGAGATATCAAATAGATAGGTCAGTACTTCGGGGTTTTCCATATTGTCAGCAAAAAATTGCTGTGCCTCCGGATAATTGCGCACCGCATCAAACAATTGCTTACGGACGGTTTCTATATCGAGAGGGGCTGGGTTTTGCTCGGTACTACTTGATTCTGACATGGGTAATCTCGTTGGATGCTAAAGCGTTTTACCAATTTTAGCTTTTTTCCGGTGGGACTGTCTAAAGGCGGATGTTACGTTCCTGATGATTTCGCTGCAGGAGTAATCTGATAGGTCTGACGAGGTAGTAAAGGCCTGATAGTCTGCGAGGTAATGAGATCAGCTCACGGTCTGCAGCGCCCGGTGTTAGAGCCCATTGAAGCCAGAATTGAAGTTTTCGGCCAAGAGTGTCTTGCAAAAGCAAGAAGTAGTGTTTGTGAGAGTTGACTACCTTTGGTTTACGATAGCTCTCGTCACCAGAGTTTAGATGGCTTTGCTCAAGCTGCTTAATGAGCTCGTCCACGATTGGATCTAGCTCATGATGGTTGCTTAACATATTTGTCACATCTCTAGGTATGGGGGCACCGAGCAGTTTTTCCGAGACGATGAGTGCAGCAAACAGTGCGCGCTGACAGCCTAGCTGCTCAGCACGTCTAAAAATCGCATTCCAGTCCGGTTGTGGATGACGATGAATAAGCTCTGCGAGATCACAGAAGCGATAAAGATGAGAATCCCAATATTCTTTAATCGCATTGACGGCGGTAAGCAGAAGGGTGTCGGCAAAGCTAAACGTCGGTATGGCTTGGTTGCCGATATCAATTGTGGAAATGTTATCCCAGAGCAGATGCGCAGTGAGGTTGAGTTCCTGTGGTGGGACACCCCAGTGCAAGTCGACGTTGACACGCCGCTGGTCGTCACGAAGACTAGATTGATAAGCATCATCGTAGCGGTTGGTAATGCGAAAGCCATTTTCAATCAATAAGTGTTCGGTTGCAGCATGATCTGCTGGGCGAACGAACAAATCGATATCGCTGAAATTCCGCATCGATAACTGGCCGTATATCAGCTGTGCAGCGACAACACCTTTGAAGCAAGCCACTTCGATACCCTGAGACTGAATAAGCTCTATTAGCTTATGCAAAGCGTTCATTAACACCAAAGCGTTTCGGGTGCTTTGTGTGCATTCTGTTTGTAGTGTGTAAATCAGTTCAGTAGGAATTGATGGGTGGTTAAGTTTTCTGAGCGTTTCTAAGCACAGGCCGCTGATTCGATGGTGTTGAATGAGTCCTGTAACTTCTTTCCAGTTGATATCCAGGCTAGCAAGATTATCAATTTTCTCTACCACGGCGTCAGAGAGGTAAGACCTTGCGAGCAATGTAGCCAGTAGCAGGTTGTTGTTCATGTACTAAATGATACTTGTTTGGCGATGTTGGGTCATGCGCACAGAAATTTGATTTTGTAGACTTAAGCTATTGTTTATTAGGCAATTATTTGTTTAGCGATCAGTTGTCGAAAATCTTTACATTTTGTGTCAGGGAATAGTTTGTATAACGAGAGATTTTTGCCGTTTATATATAAAAAACAAGAACTTAATCACATTATTTCCATTCGGCGTAGTTTACAATTCTGCGATGGAGAATATGATCAATTTAAAATAAATTCAATTAAATCAATTAGTTATATATATTATTGGTGATTGGCACCATGCTTGCTCTAACCAGGGGTGATGGTGCTTATTAAGCATGAGTCGAGGTAAACGATGTATCCAAAACAACGAGACGGAATAACAATTCAGCCAGTTGGTGACGAGATGGTGGTACTTGATCAGGCCAATGATCAAATCCATCAGTTAAATGCCACAGCGAGTCTTATTTTATCGCAATGTGATGGTGAAAAATCGGATCTCATGATTGCAGACGAACTAGTGCGACGTTTTGCTATTGATCAGAGCGTAGCAATAAGCGATGTGCAGAATGCCATTGTACAACTGCGTGAGCTAGAACTGGTTCATTAGGGCTACCACGCTATTGAAAAGATTTGACGAATATAGGGGTTAATCATGGATAAGCAAAACAAAGTTGATGGCAATAGCCGTCGTAAATTTATTAAGAT
>CAYUVE010000140.1:2635-5954 GCA_964447985.1 uncultured Thiotrichales bacterium | reverse complement strand
CACGCTGATATGAGTCGCTGCATATGCTGATGCCACAGCGGTAGCCGATAATCGAGCATGGCGATAGTTTCAAAAACACCGTCGCCATAGGTCAGCCCGCGATCAAGCACATTGATCTGATCAGTCAGCTCACCATTGACTAAACAAGATACGCTCATTGGCTATTCACGACTGTAATGCCTCTAAGAGACCTTTTGCTTTACTGCGCGTTTCATCGACTTCCCGCTCGGGTATTGAATCAGCGACGATGCCACCGCCAGCACGAAAATCAACGGTCTTACCATCGGTGACCAAACTGCGAATGAGTATATTCAAGTCCAAGTCGCCATTATCGTTTATATAACCCATTGAACCGGTATAAGCACCCCTCGCCGAGTTTTCCAACTCATGAATAATTTCCATACAGCGTACCTTTGGGCAACCGGTAATCGTACCGCCCGGAAATACGGCTCTAATCACTTCGCCAGGCGTAATATTATCTCTTAATACTCCTCTGACGTTTGAAACAATATGATGTACATGGCTATAGGTCTCTCGCACCATAAGTTCATTAACTTCGATACTACCTGGTTGGCATACTCGACCTAGATCATTACGCTCTAGGTCGATAAGCATGATATGTTCTGCTCGCTCTTTTTCGTTTTTTAAAAGTTCTTTTGCTAGCAGAGTATCCTGATCGGTTTTCTCAGAGCGCGGTCTTGTGCCAGCAATAGGTCGCGTTTCTACTTTACCAGCATGTGTACTAACCAGCCGTTCGGGAGATGAACTAATGATAATTTGATTACCATAAGAAGCTAAGCCAGAAAATGGTGCTGGATTAGAACGACGTAGATGCTCGTATAGCGAGACCGGTGAAAATGTGTGTTCTGATCTGGCTTGCCAGATGCGAGATAAATTGACTTGAAAAATATCACCCTCAACAATGTAATCTTTGATGCGATCGATACCATCAATATAACGCTGAGGGTCTTCTTCTAAAATCTTATCAAAATGGAATGGCGTAGAATTAATCGCTTGTGCTTCATCTAAGTCGTTAATGACTTGTTCTAAGTTTTCTATTTTATCGGTAACAATGATTAGTGACTGGTTTTCGTGATCTCGGATGATTGCGGTGCCAATGCGCGTGGCAAAGGCGACAGGTAATCGATGATCTCGATAACTTGATAATGTCGGCTCGACTTGTGCAGCAAGTTCATAGGCGAGGTAAAGAAACCAGCCGCCCATAAACGGCAAATCGACTTCTTCATTTAGCAATGTACTCTTAGCTTGCCATGCTCGATCAAAGGCTTTGAGAAAGTCTTTTTCTTCTAGCCGTGTATTATCAAAACTTAGTTGCTCATCTGCGTTTAAAACAAGCTGCTCTTCCGGAAAGCAAAAAAGAATATCGTACTGTGCTTGCGGCGTGCCATAGGCAACGCTTTCTAACAAATAAGGATAGCGTTCGGGATTATGTTGGTAGAGCGTAAGTAAATCGTCATAGCGTTGCAGATGACGAATAAATGGTTGATTGTTTTTGTCTTTACTAATTGCTTGGGCTGTCACTAAACACGGCGCATGATAAGCGTCGCATTGGTACCACCAAAACCAAATGAATTTGATAAGGCGGTATCCATTTTCATTTCACGCGCTTCATTAGGCACATAATCGAGATCGCATTCTGGATCTGGGGTAGTTAAATTAATCGTTGGTGGTGCCACCTGATCTCGTAGTGCAAGAATAGAGAAAATGGCTTCTACTCCACCCGTGGCGCCTAATAAGTGGCCAGTCATAGACTTTGTTGAGCTTACGGCAAGCTTATTGGCATGCTCGCCAAAGCTGCGTTTAACGGCTTGCGTTTCAGCCTTATCACCAGCTGGTGTGGAAGTACCATGAGCATTAATGTAATCAATCTCATCGGGGTTTAAGCCCGCATTGGCCATAGCCAAGTCCATACATCCACTCGCGCCTTCACCACCTTGCGAAGGCTGGGTCATATGATAAGCATCGGAGTTCAAACCGTATCCGACGACTTCAGCATAGATATTTGCGCCGCGCGCTTTAGCGTGTTCATAGGACTCAAGCACGACAACACCTGCGCCATCGCCTAAGACAAAACCATCGCGATCCGCATCCCAGGGGCGACTTGCGCCTTCTGGGTCATCATTTCGAGTTGATAAAGCTCGCGCTGCGGCGAAGCCACCCACTCCGCAAGGAGAAGTCGCCATTTCAGCACCACCGGCCACCATGACATCGGCGTCACCATAACGTATATATCGCGCGGCTTCGCCAATATTATGCGTACCTGTCGTACACGCGCTGACAACTGCGACATTTGGGCCTTTAAACCCGTATTTAATAGAGAGATGCCCAGCAATCATATTAATAATGGTGCTAGGAATAAAAAATGGCGAAAACTTACGTGGCCCGCGCTTGAGGAAATTGTCGTAGCTGGATTCAATTTCACGTAAGCCACCAATACCTGAGCCAATTGCGACACCAAATCTGCCCGCATTTGCTTCAGTGACTTCTATACCGGAATCTTCTACCGCCTGTATACCTGCGGCCATACCGTATTGCAGGAAAATATCCATTTTTCTAGCGTCTTTGCTAGAAAGGTATTGGGTCACATCAAAGTCTTTGACCGAGCCACCGATTCTGACGGCAAAGTCTTCAACATCAAATGATGTAATGGGAGCAATACCACTTTTACCCGCAAGAATATTAGCCCAGCTGTCTGCGACATTTAGCCCTACAGGACTAACCATGCCCAGACCAGTCACGACTACACGGCGTCTATCGGTATCAGTCATCGATGTAAGTGATTAAAAGCAAACAATACCACTAAGCCACCGCCCCTAAAGGCAGTGACTGTATAGCATGTATTGAGCCTTAAGCTGCTTGGCTATTGATATACTCAATAGCTTGTTTAACGGTTGTGATTTTCTCTGCTTCTTCGTCAGGAATTTCACATTCGAATTCTTCTTCTAGCGCCATCACTAATTCTACGGTGTCAAGAGAGTCTGCACCGAGGTCATCAACAAAGGAAGAATCCGTGGTAACTTCTTCCTCTTTTACGCCAAGTTGCTCAACAACAATCTTCTTGACCTGTTCTTCAACGCTCATTAGTTTGGAATCCTCCTAAGTATGCAGGCTAAGCCGCGCAGCTATTGTATCGTCACCCAGCAAAGTTGCAACCTGAGATAAGTGTTACAAAATCAATATAATATAAATAATTATTTATTACAACAAGTTATAGAATATACTTAAAGTATAAATTTAATTTTTTTACATGCCATTATGGCATGTACATGCCGCCATTTACATTCAAAGTTTCACCCGT
>CAYUVE010000140.1:0-2535 GCA_964447985.1 uncultured Thiotrichales bacterium | reverse complement strand
ACGACTGATGCGATATTAATAATACGACCCTTACGCGCTTTCGTCATGGGACGAATACATGCCTTACATAATCGATAAAGCGAACTTAGGTTCGTATCGATAACGTCATGCCACTCATCTTCTTTCATGCGCAAAAACAAATTATCTTTAGTAATACCCGCATTATTCACCAGTATGCTTGGTGCAGAGAATTTTTCTGTGATGGCTGCCATCATTTCATCAATACTTTGCTGACTACAAACATCGAGCTTAAGTCCGACACCGTTGTGCCCGGCAGCGCTAATGGCTTCTGATATTTTTTCCGCACCTGAATCCGAGGTAGCGGTACCAATTACGGTAGAGCCCTGCTCGCCTAATGCATGCAAAATTGCTTTACCAAGTCCGCGACTAGCGCCTGTGACTAAAGCAATATCATTTTCTAAACTCATTTTTATTTTCCTATCAACCAGAAATAAACCTTCGCTACGCCGCGAAGTCTGCGAGATTAGCCAAATTCTTACTCGTCATTGAACGATCAATACGCTTAATCAGCCCTGCCAATACCTTGCCCGGCCCACATTCAACAACCATTTCGACCTCACAGGACGCAAGTGTATTAACGCATTCTACCCAACGTACTGACTGATAAAGTTGTTCAACCAAGGCTAGTTTAATACCTTCGGCATCGTTTCTCGCTTGACCATCAACATTGTGAATAACCGGAATTGACGACGTATTAATATCAATGCCGTCCAAACGACTTGCAAGTTTTTCTGCAGCCGACTTCATTAACAAACAATGAGACGGTACGCTTACGGGTAACGGCACAGCTCGCTTCGCACCCTTCTCTTTTGCCAGGTCAACAGCACGATTAACCGCATCGGTTTCACCGGCAACAACAACTTGACCAGGCGAATTAAAATTTGCGGCAGATAAAACCTGTGATTGACCGGCTTCCTGACATACTGAAATTACGGTTTCATCATCAAGCCCTAAAATCGCTGCCATCGCGCCTTCGCCTTCTGCTACCGCTTCTTGCATAAAACGGCCACGGTCTCTAACTAGAGTTACCGCATCTTCAAATTTCATCGCATCCGCGCAAACCAAAGCCGAATACTCTCCCAAGCTATGGCCACTCATGACCTTCGGCGTATCTAAGCCTTTTTCCATCCACAAGCGATAACAGGCAACCGAGGCGACTAATATGGCAGGCTGGGTCACTTCCGTACGATTTAACTCTTCAACAGGACCATTTTTTACTACCTGCCACAGGTCATAGCCAAGTAGCGAAGAAGCATGTTCAAACGTATCCGCAATAACGGGGGCTTCATCATACAACTCTGCCAACATACCGACAGATTGTGATCCCTGTCCGGGAAAAACAAATGCATAAGACATAATAATGATTGTGTTAGTAAGTTAATAAGGTCGAGCCCCAGGTAAAACCACCCCCGAAGGCTTCAAAAAATAAAGTGTCACCGCGTTGAATGCGACCATCTCTCACAGCCGTATCTAAGGCTAAAGGAATCGACGCGGCAGAAGTATTACCGTGATCTTGTACCGTCACGACGACACGCTCGCTCGGCAAGCTAAGTTTTTTAGCAATGGCATTGATAATACGAATATTGGCCTGGTGCGGTACCAACCAATCCACGTCAGACTGAACCATACCTGCTGCGTTCAAAGTTTCATCGACAATACCGCCTAGCGTATTAACCGCGACCTTAAATACTTCACGGCCTTCCATGTGAATATAGGCTTCGCTTTGTTTGACAGCTTCGTAATCGGTCGCAATACCTTTAGGAACCGTTAATAATGGCTCATACTGTCCGTCTGCGTGTAGACGTGTCGAGATAATACCCGGCTCATCGCTAGCGCTGAGCACAACCGCTCCCGCGCCATCACCAAATAGTATGCACGTGGTTCTATCCGTCCAGTCAACGATGCGT
Source organism: uncultured Thiotrichales bacterium (assembly GCA_964447985.1). GTDB lineage: Bacteria > Pseudomonadota > Gammaproteobacteria. Next base: position 607 of record CAYUVE010000140.1, on the reverse strand, counting down.
GATAAAGTCTCTGCACCCACCACTAAAGCATGTTTTGCCTCACCAGCCTTAACAAATTTATCGGCAACAGAAATTGCGTAAACAAAACCTGAGCAGACAGCTTGCACATCAAAGGCGGCTGGACCATGAATACCTAAACGTTTTTGTAAAAGACATGCGGTGCTAGGAAATACCTGATCCGGTGTCGTGGTAGCAAAAACGATTAAATCAATATCTTCAGGAACAAGGCCAGCAGCTTCAATCGCGGCACGCGAAGCATGCTCGGCTAAGTCACACGTGGTTTCACCTTCACCAGCGATATGGCGTTTTTTAATACCGGTGCGCTCGGTAATCCATTCGTCGCTGGTATCAACCATGCGTTCAAGGTCGGCATTGGTATAGACTTTTTCTGGGAGAAAACTACCCGTGCCACTAATACGTGAATACATCATACTGCTCGTTGCTCAACTAACACGTTTTGTAATTCTTGTTCCAATCTTTCAGGGACGTTTTTTTCGACTTCGACAATCGCTTCATGTATCGCATGTTTGAAGGCGAAAGCATCAGCACCACCGTGGCTCTTAATGACGATACCACGCAAGCCCAATAAACTCGCGCCATTATAACG
>CAYUVE010000139.1:0-5962 GCA_964447985.1 uncultured Thiotrichales bacterium | reverse complement strand
AGACAATCGTGAAGAAAAAGACTACGCCGAAACCAGCTACCAGCCGTACTCGCGACGACGTTATAGCCGGCCCGATCCACGGCATCGCGCCTTATCAACCCCAGCCTGGCGAAGAATATATGAGTGACGCACAGCTTGAGCACTTTCGCGCAATTCTGACGGCATGGAAACAAGAGCTGATGCACGAGGTCGACCGCACCTTAAATCACATGCAAGATGAAGCCGCAAATTTCCCAGACCCTAACGATCGCGCATCTCAGGAATCGGAATTTGGGCTCGAGCTGAGGACACGGGATCGCGAACGAAAACTACTGCGAAAAATCGACTCCGCATTGAATCGAATCGAAGATGGTAGCTATGGCTATTGTGATGAAACCGGTGATGAGATTGGGCTAAAACGCCTTGAGGCTCGCCCAGTAGCTACCTTATGCATCGAAGCCCAAGAGAGACGCGAACATGCACAACGACAGTTTCGCGGTCGTGACCATCGCTAAGGAATCAACAGACCAGGACTAAATAGTGAAAAAAACCTCTACAACTTCGCCGGTAACGGGCACAGCCTATATAGAAGAACCGATTGTAAAAGCCAAACGCAGTCTCAGTGCCTCGCTACGCGGTGGTCGTCACCCGGTCTCTGGTGATGCCTCCAATTACTTCACTAATCCCATCGATTCCACTCCAGATGGTGAAGTCGCTGTCTGTGCACCGGCGTCAAAGCGCCATGCTGAAGAGCTTTTTGAACGTTGGAATAATGCACTCAAAAGTGGCGATGCCAAACGCGTTAGCCTCTGCTATACCGAAGACGCGGTGTTACTGCCAACAGTCTCTAACGTTGTCCGACTCTCGCGTACAGAAATACAGGATTATTTCGAGCATTTTCTGGAGAAAAAGCCTGTAGGCACTGTGACCCAACGGAATGTAAAAATAGGTTGCAATAAAATCACGGATGCCGGTGTCTATACTTTTCAGATAGTAAAAGACGGAAAACATGAATCTGTTCCTGCGCGTTATACCTTTATCTACGAAAATCGCGATGGAGAATGGTTAATCGCTCACCACCACTCTTCTCTCATGCCATAAGCCTCGGTCAGCGTGAGTGATCAAACCAAGGAATCAGCAGCGCCTATTGCCGAGCTAATCCCCGTCAGCTTGCTTACCGGCTTTCTAGGTAGCGGTAAAACCACCCTACTTAATCATCTAGTACAGCAGCCGGAAATGGCTGACACACTAGTGATTATCAACGAATTTGGTGAAATGGCGCTAGATCACACGCTGGTCGCGCATAGTACCGAACAAGTGGTAATGGAAATGAGCAGTGGTTGCATCTGCTGCAATATTCGCGGCGATCTTGTGCAAACGCTACGCGATATCACCTGGCGCTATACACGCAATGGCGAGCGCTGGTTTAAACGCGTGATGATTGAAACTACAGGTCTAGCCGATCCTGCGCCGATCATTCATACCTTAATGACCCACAAACAGGTCGCCCCCAAGTATCGGCTTGATGGCATCGTCGCCACTGTCGACATGGCGGCCGGAATGGATACATTGGACCATCACCCGGAAGCCATCAAACAAGCCGCGGTCGCTGACGCTTTGATATTAACCAAAGCCGATCTCACTACTGAAGTTCAACGTAGCGCTTTATTAACCAGGTTGGACACAATCAATCCTACCGCGCAGCGTTGGCAAATCAGTAGTGGCGAAATCGCCGCACAGAAAATACTTGATCTCGGGCTGTTCAACGCAAACAACAAATCGCCAGATGTTGCTCGCTGGCTCAACGAAGAAGCCTTTGCTGATTCTGAACCACATAATCATGATCACGAAGAGCATCATTCTCACCATCATGCCCATGACCACGACCATGACATAAACCGGCATAATGATCATATTCGTGCGTTTTGTTTTACTATCGACCAACCTATTCCAGAGCACATCCTAACAGAATGGCTGGGGTTGTTAACCGACTTTATTGGTAGCCAAATCTTACGCGTTAAGGGTATTCTTAACATCGAAGGCAAGAATCAGCCTGTTGCTATACACGGCGTTCAACACATCTTCCACCCACTTTCTACTTTACCTAAGTGGCCAAGCGATGATCGTCGTTCACGTTTAGTATTTATCACTCAAGACGTGAGCAAAGAGATGATTGAGCAAACACTCAATCAGTTTCGAACATTATGACTAACAGCCCGCACTACGAAAAAACACAAAAATAATAACTCTCGGATAGGTGATCACAACCTACTAAATCGCCTCCGAAAATATCTTGGTATCTATCGGGGGAAGCGAGCTCATCAGTCGGGTCGTAGATAACAGCAGCCCAATTATCAATAACTCCCTCTCATGGAAAAGCTATCAGCAATGGTGGCCCTTGATCCACCCTACAGGCTTTTTTTGCCAAACAATCTAGTTCCGAACCAAAGTTTAATTGATCCACCGCAAAGTCATATTCAGTCTTTTCTGCATAAAATCTAGCCCATACACCTAGTTCGTGAGTTGGTAAAACAAGCCAAAGCACCCAAATACACAAAGAAGCCACAAAAAATAATAGGCTAGCACCCGAACGTTCGATAATGAGAAGAGTTAATAAAGCACCAACGACAAAAAAACCGAAAAGGCCCAAAAAGATACTACTAAAAAAACCATAAGGAACAATAAAGTATAGGGACACAGAGTAAATTAGTATCCCCAAGACAAACAAAACCAAAAGCAAGCGAGGGAAAAATTTCTCTCTATCACCCACCTTTAGATATCTCTCTCGAAAAGAACAATCCAAGTGTAAGAGTAGAGATAAACAAACTGGAATATTTAGTCTAGCGGCACCGAAACATCAAACATACGTTGTAACGCCAACTTAGCTTGTTCAGCTTCGTCTTTTGGTACGGTGATGCGATTAACGATGTTACCGTCGACTAAGTTTTCGAGCACCCATAATAATTGCTGAGGGTTGATACGAAACATGGTGGAACACATACAGATCATGGGCGACATGAAATGTACGTTTTTATCTGGATTTTGTTCGTTCAATCGGTTAACGAGATTTAATTCTGTTGCTACCAACCAACGTGTACCGGCGGGTGATGCATTAACGGTGTTAATAATATATTCGGTTGAACCGACTTCATCAGCGCGCTGACAAATTTCATAACTTGATTCAGGATGCGCAATAATCTTTGCATCGGGATATTTTTCCAAAAAGGCATCAATATGCTGGGGCTTAAACATTTGATGCACGGAACAAAAGCCTTTCCATAATAAAACCTTGGCTTTTTTAATTTCTTCTGGGGTTAGACCACCCATGGGTTGGTTGTAATCCCATACTGCCATTTCATCAAAAGGAATACCCATTTGATCGGCAGTATTGCGACCTAAATGTTCGTCTGGAAAAAATAAAACCTTTTCGCGCTGATCAAAACCCCATTGAATGACATGCTTGGCATTGGTCGAGGTACAGACAATACCGCCGTGTCGACCACAAAAGGCTTTAAGATCAGCAGCCGAATTGATATAGGTGATAGGTGTAATGGTTTCGTCAGGCTCGAGCACCGTCGAGAGCTCGCGCCAGGCTCGTTCAACCTGAGCGAGGTTAGCCATATCTGCCATGGAACAACCGGCGGCCATATCAGGCAACATGGCGGTTTGCTCAGGACGTGACAGCACATCAGCCACTTCGGCCATAAAGTGCACGCCACAAAAAACAATGTATTCAGCCTGAGATTGCGCTGCGTATTGAGATAGCTTTAATGAGTCACCGGTGACATCGGCATGACGATAGACTTCATCACGTTGATAGTGATGACCAAGAATGACCAGCTTATCGCCCAAAGCTGCTTTAGCCGCACGAATACGCGCGTCACAAGCCGCTTCGTCTATCTGTGTAAACTCTTGCACCGGTATGGCTGCATTCATTCTTTCAATTCCTTGCTTATATAAGGAAACATTATATAAAACAATAGCTTAAGGTCAAATGAACAAATTATGAAGTTTTTTGCTCACCCGGCTTGACCTTATCTTCCTGCTTTTTGTTGAGCTTAATGCCCAATTCACGCAATTGCTTAAAGGCCACATCACTTGGCGCATCGGTTAATAAACAGCTGGCGCTTTGTGTTTTTGGAAAGGCGATAACATCGCGAATCGAGCTCGCGCCAAGCATTAACATGGCAAGACGATCTAAACCGAAGGCCAGACCACCGTGTGGTGGGCAACCGTATTTAAGAGCATCAAGCAAGAAACCGAATTTTTCATTGGCTTCTTCTTCACCGATACCCAGCAATTCGAGCACGGCAGATTGCATAGCGGTATCGTGGATACGTATTGAACCCCCACCCAACTCGGTACCGTTTAACACCATGTCGTAAGCGCGTGACTTTGCCGCGCCTGGGTCGGCTTTGAGTTCATCAACGCTAACCGATGGCGCGGTAAACGGATGATGTAGCGCTTGCCAACCGCCTTCGTCATTAGACTCAAACATTGGGAATTCGGTCACCCAAAGTGGCTGCCAGCCTGCTTCCAGCAAGCCAAGATCATGACCAATCTTAACGCGTAATGCGCCTAATGCTTCATTAACCACTTTGGCTCTATCCGCACCAAAGAAGATAATGTCGCCGTCGGCTGCTTTAGTGGCGTCTAAAATTTTCGCTACCACGTCATCAGGTAGGAACTTAAGTATAGGTGATTGCAGTCCTTCAGCCCCTTTAGCAATCTCGTTAACCTTGATGTAAGCAAGACCTTTCGCACCGTACTGACCAACGTACTTAGTGTAGTCGTCAATCTGTTTACGGCTAAGCTTGCCACCTTGTGGCACACATAAGGCTGCCACCCTACCGTTTGGATTTTGTGCAGGGCCTGAGAAGACTTTGAATTCAACGTCTTTCATCAGGTCGCTAACTTCAGTTAGCTCTAATGACACGCGCAAATCTGGGCGATCACTACCAAAACGCAACATCGCTTCGTCATAAGGCATGCGTGGGAATGGGTTTGCCAACTTAATATCCATGACCTTATCGAAGGCCTGGCGAATCATTTCTTCCATCATGGTCATGATGGTGTCTTCGTCGACAAACGATAATTCGATATCAAGCTGGGTAAATTCTGGCTGACGATCAGCACGTAGATCTTCATCACGGAAACAACGCGCCACCTGGTAATAACGATCCATGCCCGACATCATCAGCAACTGCTTAAACAACTGTGGTGATTGCGGCAATGCAAAGAACTCGCCCTGGTGAGTACGGCTAGGTACTAAGTAATCCCGCGCACCTTCAGGAGTCGATTTCGTCAGAATAGGTGTTTCAATTTCTAAGAAGCCATTGTCTGCCAACCAATTTCTCAAGGCATTGGTTAACTCTGAGCGTTTTTGTAAACGCTGCTGCATCGGTGAGCGACGCAGATCGAGATAACGAAAACGTAGGCGGTTATCTTCGCTGGCCTCAGTTTCATCTTCAACTGGAATAGCCGGCACTTCGGATGCAGCCAATATGGTGACATTCTCATTAACGACTTCGATCTCGCCGGTTGGTAGACCTGGGTTTTCAGTACCTTCTGGACGGCGACGAACCAAACCTTCAACGCGTAAAACGAATTCACTGCGGACACGTTCAGCAATAGCAAAGCTCTCAGCATCGTCTGGATTAAACACAATTTGGGTTAAACCATCGCGATCACGTAAGTCTACGAAAATCACGCCACCATGGTCTCGGCGGTTATGTACCCAGCCACATAGGCTGACTTTTTGATCGATATTTGAGGCGTTGAGTTCGCCGCAGTAATGGCTGCGCATCACGGCTTCCTATGTTAAAAAAGCGAAAATGTTAGATGTATTGCATAGCGCTAAAGCTTCAGAATACCGATCTTTAGCGCTGTTTGATGAGCCAAGATTATCTCACCAAAACTGTCCGTAATTTAGTCTTTTTTCTTCGTGGTCACTTCCGGCTTAGGATCTGGCTTTGGCGGAGGA
>CAYUVE010000138.1:0-5989 GCA_964447985.1 uncultured Thiotrichales bacterium | reverse complement strand
TTTACCGCAACCTGAAAAACCATGCATCAGTACAATGCCTGCTTTTTGATCATTGATCTCTCTTCGCGCTAGATCGATATAGGTCCGATACTCCTGCCGAGCCGCACATTTCTTCTCTTCCGCCACGTCATCTTCATTGGCCAATAACATAACCACCTTAGCTCTAACCAAAGCGCGATAAACATAGTAGTAACGATAAAGTGATAGCGAAGAATAATCACCTGTTTTCTGTAAATAATGATTAAGAAAACGCCACGATAACGCAGCATAACCACGTTCCTTCAAATCCATTGCCACAAATGAGACTTCATTGATGACATCAATAAAACGCAGCTCCGAGCTAAACTCTATGCAATCAAAAAAGACGACATGCTTGTTGATGTAGGCGATATTGCCGAGATGGAGATCACCATGGCAATCGCGGACGAAGCCTTGATCTTTTCTTATCTGCATCAATGAGGAGAGTGACCACGACGCGGCTTCCGACCATTGCTTAAGGCTGGCTAAATGCTGCTTATCCTCTTCGTCATCAAGCAATGGTTCGATTTGTTTAAAATTATCACCCACCCAATGAGCGATGGTTTCAGGTTCGCCAAACTGGTTTTCTTTATCAATTCGTTTCGCGCCTAGATGAAAATCAGCCAACACACTCGCGATCTCTTTACTGTGCTGCGCTACCAACTCACCACCGGCTGCCATCACACTCATCAGTTCCTGCTGGCAAAATTCACGCATTTTAAGGGCGTACTCAAATGCCGGCTCTACGCCAAAACGTGGCGCATCAACCGTTCCACCGATTGCTATCACGCTAAGGTATAGATCTGGGGCAAAACGGCGATTAAGCTCTAATTCCTGCTCGCAGAAATAGTGACGCTTGGCCAAGGTAGAAAAATCAAGAAAGCCAAAATCGACGGGCTTTTTTATTTTATAGGCATAGTGACCGGTCAATATCACCCAGGATATATGGGTCTCGATCAATGAGAAGGCATCGACTTTATGATCATAAAGCGCAGGATCTTGCAAAGCGTCAATTAGAGATCTATTCATGATAACCCTAACTGTTATTCGCAACGTATAAAGTCATCATACTCCAAATACACTTAACTTGTGTTAATCGACAACCTGATCACGCACTATGACAAAAGTGTTATATTTATTTCATATCGTCTGTTTAGTATTTAGCAAACGAGGTATACGATCATGAATAGTCTCAGCACATCCGATATTGAGCTGCTTACTACTAAGCTAAAAAAGCAAAGTGACGCACTTAAGGCAATAATCGACGCACCTCACAGCGAAGACACTGATTTCTCGACCCTCGCCGGCGAAGTGCATGATCGTGCCGATGAATCCATCGCCGATTTGTTCGGTGATACCCGAATTGATTCGCGCCATCGGGCGTTCAAGGAGTTGAATGAAGTTAATGAAGCGCTGCTTAGAATTGAGGATAAGACCTATGGACGCTGTATGGATTGCGGCACTGAGATTGGCGTTGCCAGATTGGAGGCCTTCCCTGTCGCCAGACGTTGCATAAGCTGTAAAGAAAAATATGAAGAAACCATTTTACATAGCCAATCGCCCAGCCTGTAATATCAGCGCATTGACTTAACCGTAGTCGAATGACTCACTAATGGACACGCTACGCTCCGGCCAACAACACATCCGCTGGTTTAATCAGCTTGGTATCCAAGATGTCGTGCTGGTTGGTGGTAAAAACGCCTCTTTGGGTGAGATGTACCGTGAACTCAGCACACTGGGCATCAAGGTGCCGAATGGTTTTGCCATTACCGCTCAGGCTTATACTGAAAATATCCACGAAATAAGGGCTTTATTAGCCGAACACCTTGCCGGCATTGACCCTGAGGATGTCAATAATCTTTCAAACATAGCCGCCAAATGTAGAACACTAATCTATCAGCACAGTATCAGCGATTCCTTGGCGAAAGAGATCGAAATCGCTTATCGGCAATTACAATCACAGTATGGTGAAGAGTTAAGCGTCGCCGTACGCAGTTCAGCAACGGCGGAAGACCTACCTTCGGCTAGCTTTGCTGGTCAACACGACAGCTATCTCAATATTAGCGGTGAAGACGCACTTATCGAGCACTGCCGACAATGCTTCGCCTCGCTGTTCACTGATCGGGCGATCAGTTATCGTATCAATAATGGCTTTGACCATATGAAAGTCGCCATGTCGGTAAGCGTAATGAAAATGGTCCGCGCCGATATCGCCAGCAGTGGTGTCATGTTTAGTCTCGATACGGAGACGGGCTTTAAAGACGCGGTATTTATTACCGCTGCCTATGGACTTGGTGAAAACGTCGTTCAGGGCACCATCGATCCCGATGAGTTTTACGTCCATAAGCCAACCTTTTTGCTCGGTCATCGTCATGTTCTATCGCGCCGGCTGGGTGAAAAGCAATTAACATTGTGTTACGCCTCTAATGACAACACAGCAACCACAGAAAATGTGGAAACCGATGAAGCGCACAAACAAATCTTTTGCATTAGCGATGAAGACGTACTGACACTTGCCGATTACGCAATAAAAACCGAGCAACACTACAGCAAATTAAAAGGCCAGCCCTGCCCAATGGATATGGAGTGGGCCAAAGATGGCATAGATGGCCAACTCTATTTGATTCAGGCACGGCCTGAAACCGTCGCCTCGAAACAAAACCGACATCAGCTTACCGAATACCATTTAAGCGACCCGGGAACACCTCTTTGCTCTGGTAGAGCTATAGGCAAACAAATCGCTGTAGGTAATATAAGAACAATTCGTAGTAATGACGAGCTGTCCAGTTTTCAACCCGGCGAAGTACTGCTGGCCGACACCACTAACCCGGATTGGGGGCCTGTCATGGCCACCGCGGCAGCCATTATCACTAACCGCGGCGGCAGAACTTGCCATGCCGCTATTGTTGCAAGAGAATTGGGAATTCCTGCTGTGGTTGGCTGCACTGATGCAACTGAAAAACTCACCGAAGGTAGCGAAGTGACGGTCAGTTGCGCTCAAGGTGCTAACGGCAATATCTATTCTGGTGCCATCCAGTTTAGTACTAACACAACAGAACTTGATGATTTAGACAAACCCCAAACCACCATTTTACTCAATGTTGGTAGCCCTGAACGTGCCTTTGCCAACAGCCAACTTCCCAATGACGGTGTTGGTCTGGCCCGGCTCGAATTTATTATTAATAGCACTATTCAAGCCCACCCTATGGCCTTATTGTTTCCGGACAGAATCGAAAAACCGGAAGATAGGGTAAAAATTAATGAGCTTGTTCGCCACTATAAAAGCGGCGGCGATTACTTTGTCAAACAACTCTCAGAAGGCGTAGCCATGATTGCCGCGGCCTTTTATCCCAAACCGGTGATTGTCAGGCTGTCGGATTTCAAAAGTAATGAATACGCTGGCCTCATCGGTGGCAGTGGTTTTGAACCAAAAGAAGAAAACCCCATGATCGGTTTTCGTGGTGCGGCACGCTACAACCACCCAGCCTATGAAAAAGGCTTTGCGCTCGAATGCCAAGCCTTAAAAAGAGTTAGAGAAGAAATGGGCTTTAGCCATGTCAAAGTCATGGTACCGTTTTGCCGCCGTGTTGAAGAGGCCAGAGAGGTATTACAGTGTATGGCTAAAAACGGACTGAAGCGAGGTGAAAATGGACTCGAAGTCTATGTTATGTGCGAGATCCCTAATAATGTCATCCAAGTAGATCGTTTTGCGGAATTGTTTGACGGTATGTCCATCGGCTCTAACGACCTCACCCAGTTAGTCTTAGGTGTCGATCGCGACTCCGTACTGGTTGCCTTTGAATTTGATGAACGCGATCCTGGTGTGATGGAAATGATCCGCCTTGCTGTAGAAGGCGCGCATCGCAATAATATACCCATAGGTTTTTGTGGTCAGGCGCCCTCCGACTTTCCTGAAATCGCAGAATTCTTAGTCGAGCTTGGTATTGATTCTATGAGTCTTAACCCAGATTCTGTGGTGCATACCATTCAGCGAATAAACCAACTTGAAAGCAAATTAATAATCAAGGCCTAATCTCCTTCATTCCAATAACGTTGCATCTCAAAAAATAGAAATGATGCGGTCCATGTAATCAATAACAAACCTGTTAAAGACTCCAACCCTACTAAGTGTCGTATTGCTCCATGTGGTTCGATATCGCCGATACCTAATGTTGTATAACTTGTATAAGAAAAATACATACAGTCATGTAAAGAACTATCAAAGTTACCACGCAGCTCACCCCATATCTCTATATTCGGCAGAAAATAATAAACCAAAGAAAATATCCCTATCTCTACGCCATGGGCGATCAAAGCGACAAAGACACCAACCACAATTCGAAACTGATGTTTTATCTTCATTATTGGCAATAAAGCAGAAGTGCGGTGTAAAAACTCATAATGAATCAGCACAACTGAAACAACAACGAGAGTACTAATAAGAAACATTGACATTATTCGAATGCCTCAAATAACAAACTATAACGCATTAATACCTAATAATTCTCGCAAAGCATAGCCAATAAAATAAGCCATTGACGCAGCAGCCCCGCCCATCAATAAAGTGCGCAAACCAGAAACATAAATAGCCTGCTGTAATATCACGCCCTTTATCGCGCCAATAAGAAAAAATGCGATGGCCGCTAACAGAGCGCTGATCATAAACTGCGTCTCAATAGCTAATGAGTGAATAACAAAAGGGATTAGTGGTATCGCACCGACAAACAAAAAAGCAAAAAACGTCGTCAAAGCCGATTTAAAGGGGTTATGTGCAACTTTCCCTAGCCCATGTTCTTCAACCATCATGGTCTCTACCCAGAGTTCCCTATCCTGGCATACTGTATCAACAACGGTTTCGAGAATTGCACCGGTAAAGCCTTTTTGGGCGAAGATCTGCCTAATCTCTTCACGCTCGCCCAATGGCACAATATCAATATGCTCTTCTTCCATGCGCCTAAGCTGAGCCGCATTTTCCTTGGCCGAAGAAACTGATTCATAATTGCTTACCGCCATACTAAAGCCGTCAGCAACCAGATTGGCAACGCCAAGAATTAAGGCAATCGATGAAGGAAACCCTGCACCCACGGAGCCCGAGACAATGGCAAAGGTGGTTACGCAACCATCGATACCGCCTAGAACAGCATCTGGGATATGTTGTGATTGAGGCGCAGTGTTTAAACGCTGACGGATCGCATCCGGTTGGTGATCACGCTGGATCTCATCATGAGCGCTGTTAACCATCTCGCTACCCCTGCGACAATACCGAGCTGGTATCAGCTTTATTCTAACGCTACAGGTAGTGATTAGCTACGCTAGTACTAGCTTGTAATAGGAGGGGCCCGTTAGCCAGCTGCTCGGCAAGTAACTAAGAGCAGCTATTCTGTTTCGATATATTTAGCAGTCATGTTCTACAGTAACAGATGCAAAATGCAGGTCATTAATATGACGTTGGGATTCTGGAAGCTAGTAAGGGAAATAGCTATAAGCTATCAGAGTATGTCTTGTACCTAACTAAAGAAAAAGGGAATCCACATAGTGATATGAGTAATAGCCGCGAGCGATTGGGCTAGATAGAGTGTAACGTTACTCTGAGGAGATTTGAATTGCTCCCGTTTGTATCCCCAGTGTATCCCAAGCCATTATTTTATGTGAGCTGGTGGAAATAATCCGCTGCGTTTATGATAAAGGGAATATGGTACCAGAGGCCGGACTCGAACCGGCACACCCTTGCGGGCGGGAGATTTTGAATCTCCTGCGTCTACCAATTTCGCCACTCTGGCATGCTTTAAACTGTACTCTTCCCCTCTGGGATACAAAAGCCCTTGCGGATTTTGAATCTCCTGCGTCTACCAATTTCGCCACTCTGGCATGCTTTAAACTGTACTCTTCCCCTCTGGGATACAAAAGCCCTTGCGGATTTTGAATCCGGCGCGTCTACCAATTCCGCCACCCCGGCAGCGGGGCTAGCAGT
>CAYUVE010000137.1:0-6029 GCA_964447985.1 uncultured Thiotrichales bacterium | reverse complement strand
GAGGCCATGCATTTTAGAAAAGTCGATATCCATTAATGGATAGAGTGTACCTCTTAGAATGCGGGTTTTACATCCGCGTTATTATAACGCTCCACAGATTCCGTAATTTCCTTACGCGCTGCTTCGGCGTTATCCCAGCCTTTTACTTTAACCCATTTGTTAGGCTCAAGATCTTTGTAGTGTTCGAAGAAATGAGCGATTTGTTGTAGCAGTAATGGCGGCAAATCATTCGCTTCGTGCACATCTTTGTAAAGCACGCAAAGCTTGTCATGGGGCACCGCGATAAGCTTGGCATCGCCACCGGATTCATCATCCATATTCAGTACGCCAACTGGGCGGCAACGGATAACAGAACCACTAATAAGTGGAATTGGGGTGACGACGAGAACGTCAGCTGGGTCACCGTCGTCAGACAAGGTGTGAGGGATGTAGCCGTAGTTGCATGGATAATGCATAGCAGCAGTCATGAAGCGGTCAACGAACATTGCGCCGGTTTCTTTGTCTACCTCGTACTTGACGGGATCGCTGTGTGCCGGGATCTCGATAATCACGTTGATATCATTCGGTAGATCGCTACCGGGTTTTACTCTGTCTAGATTCATTTAAGTTTCCTTAAAAAATATTAAAAAAATAGGCCAAAAAACCAACCATTATAGCTATCTAAGCTATTGATGAATAGGCATATCTGCCAGGTTTCGTGCCTTTTGTAAATTGGCGCCAATCAGCCTAGAATCGTGGCGGTATGTCGGCATCGATCCACATACGATTAAAAAAATATAATGAGGGGAAGCAGTCATGAGTAACGCAGCGTATATACCGCTGGTACTCGGGGCGCTCGGATTGGTAGTAGCGTTTTTCGTCTATCGGTTCGTCCTGAGCTATTCCGCGGGAGAGGATAAAGTCGCTAAGATCGCCGATGCGATCCATCTTGGCGCCATGGTGTTTATGCGCCGTGAGTATTCCATTTTGGCTATATTCGTCATAGCCGTTTTCATTGCCATTGTTGTGTCTGATCTCGGTATAAAAACCGGTATCGCCTTTATCGTCGGTGCTTTAGCATCATCGATTGCGGGCTATATCGGTATGTACACGGCGACCCAGGCGAATTCACGCACCACCACAGCCGCACATACCAAGGGTGCGCCAGAGGCCTTAACGGTGGCTTTTTTTGGCGGCTCAATTATGGGTTTAACGGTGGCTTCAGTTGGTTTAATGGGCTTAGGCGTGCTCTATTTGGCCTACGGGGGTGACCCGACGACAGCGCATTATATCCACGGTTTCGGTATGGGTGCTTCTAGCGTGGCTTTGTTCTCACGTGTTGGTGGCGGTATTTACACCAAGAGTGCGGATGTTGGCGCTGATCTGGTCGGTAAAGTTGAAGCTGGAATTCCCGAGGATGATCCGCGGAATCCAGGCGTTATCGCGGATAATGTCGGCGACAACGTCGGTGATGTTGCGGGCATGGGATCCGATATTTTTGAATCCTATTGTGGTGCCATGATTGCGTCGATTGCGATTGCATCAACACTTTCGCTTGAGGCATTGAATCGATTGGGTGAGCAGCAAGTATTGATGTTTATGCCGTTGGCATTAGCATCAGTCGGTTTGCTGTGCTCTATTGCAGGAATATTGCTCGTTCGCATGTTTTCTAAAAACTCGCCCGAAGTCGCGCTACGTATTGGCACCATAGGCGGTACGGTGATATTTATCGCGGCAGCGGCAGCCTTGGTTAACTACATGGGTGTAGCCTTTGAAATTTGGTATGCCGTATTAGCCGGGGCGGTTGGCGGCATAGTCATCGGTTTGGTGACCGAGTACTACACCGGCGCAGCGCCCGTTCGCGCGATTGCTAAATCGGGCGAAACAGGTCCAGCAACAGTCATGATCTCGGGTCTGGCGACGGGTATGCAGTCTGTAGCAATTCCTTTATTGACGCTGTGCGCCATTATCTACACCGCTAGTGAGATGGTTGGTTTATACGGTGTCGGACTTGCCGCAGTCGGAATGCTCGCAACGGTGGGTATCACCATGGCTATCGATGCCTACGGCCCGGTCGCAGATAATGCGGGTGGTATTGCTGAGATGGCAGGTTTGGGCGAAGACACGCGTAAGATTACAGACTCACTAGATGAGTTAGGTAATACTACCGCAGCTATTGGTAAAGGTTTTGCTATTGGTGCTGCGGCTTTAGCCGCGTTGGCCATTATTGCAGCCTATGTCGAAACGGTATCGGCAAGTAATCCTGACTTTTCTTTGGTGATCAATGAGCCCTTAGTGTTGATTGGCATGTTCATCGGGATTGTGTTTCCTATGCTTGTGGCGTCGATCACCATGACAGCAGTCGGTGATGCCGCCTTTGACATGATCAAAGAGATACGTCGACAGTTCAAAGAAATACCCGGGCTGCTCGAAGGAAATGCCGAGCCAGATACAGCACGTTGTGTTGATATTGCCACGCGTGCTGCCTTACGCAAAATGGTCTTGCCCGGGATATTAGCGGTCGGAGCACCGGTTGTGGTTGGCTTTGGTCTTGGTGCGGAAGCTTTGGGTGGCTTACTTGGTGGTGCTTTGCTCGGTTGTGTTGCCATGGCTTTGATGATGGCCAATGCCGGTGGCGCCTGGGATAACGCTAAGAAGTATGTTGAAAAAGGTAATCTTGGCGGCAAGGGTTCCGACGTTCATAAAGCCGCGGTCGTCGGTGATACCGTTGGTGATCCGTTCAAGGATACCTCGGGCCCTTCGATGAATATTCTTATCAACGTAATGGCTATCGTCAGTTTGGTGATCGCCCCATTGCTGGTATAGGTTTATATTGACAGAAGTAAGGGGCGTGGTTTCGTTTCCACGCTCCTTATTCTATCGGTGTTTTTGACCAATATAAATTTAGCGCGTTTTACGAGCCACATCCATGGTCATGTTTTGCGTCTCTGCAATATTTTGCTAGTTTGTAAATTAGTACCCCGATAAGTTTATATCTCAGTCATTCCCGCGTGGAAAGCTTAATAGTTAAATGCTATGCATTGGCTGCCGATATGTACGGTTGGTATCCTCCTAATAACTACAAGAGGCATAGTCAATGATTACCGGCCGTAGTTTTTCTATTTTCGCTGCACTGATGTTGCTAAGTGTGTTTGTAAACCCGGTGCTAGCGGGTAAGCTTTATAAGTGGGTAGATAGCGAAGGTAATGTTTCTTATAGTCAAGTTCCTCCCCCTGAAGATGAGAAAGTCAAGCAGGAAAAAGTAGTTAATGTAAGCGTGGCCTCGAATGCGGCCCAGGTTACCCGCCATGGTAATTACGAATATTGTGGCGATTTAAAGTTACCGGGCCCTCTGTCTGATACCGAACGTTTGTATCGAGAGATGCATGGAAAAAGGGAGTATTGGGAGCGCCGCTTAAAGGATGCGCAGAGCTCCTTGCAGCGGAGTATAAATTCAAAATACAAATCGTATAAACAAAACCGAGATCGTTGGACTAAGCAAATAAGTGAGCTCAAATGTGCGCTAAGTTGGGAATTGACCAAACGCGAGCAGCTAAAGGATATTGAACAAAATATTTCTCAGAAATTTAAGCAAGCGCAGTTAAGCTATGATCGGCTGAATGAAGCCGCATATGATGATTGTGGTCCAGAGCCGGTGCTGGCTGACGACATTCAAGTTTACGAGTCAAGTAAGAAGCGTTGGAGAGCATGTATGAAAAAACATAATCGGTTGCTAAAGAATGCAAAAAGCAATCTTAGACGAGCGGAAAATGATTTTGAATTGCTTCGCTAGCTGACAAAACTTTATAGTCGTTGGTAAGTAATGAATGAGCAGCTCGCAAAAATCTATGGCCTCCGCTGTACTGCTACTAATTTTTATTGGTGGTCTATACGCGCTAAATATTAAATCAAATAAGTCTCATATATCCGAAACCGATATTATCGAGGCAATAAACTTATCTACGTCACTAAAAACAGCTATTGCAGAGTTTTATGCACAGTATGGTTATTTCCCTAGCGATAATGAAGAAGCAGGATTACCTCCAGCTGACTCCATATTTACTAAGAGTATTAAACGGATATCCGTGCTTTCTGGTGGGATAATTCGTGCAGATTTTACTGGTGGACTTGAAAACTCGTCGATATTAATCAGGCCATTACCGCCATCGAATAGTTCATTTGGTCATATTTCCTGGATATGTTTGACTGAAAATATATCCGGAAAAGTGGTGGCAAACGTTGGTGGTGTATGTAAGTACAGCGAATTTACTAAAGAAAAAGCACTAATGCGTGCAATAGAGCGTAGAAGTCTAGACGAAATATCAAGATTAGTGGCCACGCAAGTAGATTTGAATGCGTTTGCTTACGGAGATACTCCGCTAATTTTAAGCGTCCGGAAAGGATATGCGCCTATCGTGCGAGAGGTTGTTGAACAAGGATTGAAGCTAGATGAGAATTTTTTATCTTTTCAAGGTCGTGAAGCTTTAATTTTAGCAGTTAGAAAGAATCACACTGAAATAGTACGGTACTTACTGGGTTATGGAATAGACATACATTTTAAAGATAAGCATGGCAAATCAGCTTTAGATTATGCAAAAAATAACGCAGCTAAAGGTATAGATGGCGGCAAAAAATCCTTAACTATTTTAAGCGAGACTAATAACGAGGGTCTTGCGAAGATGACCGGAAATGATTCTAAATATCAAATTGAAATCTCAAAGTATGATGGCATTATATCTGCGGTTAGTGCGTGCGATGGTGAGAAAGTAGAACACATATTAAATGAGGATGGTGTCGACTTAAATTCAGATACAGTGATAGCCGGAAAAGCTCCATTCCTGGATGCCATTAAGTCGGGGTGTGTTTCTGTTGTAAAGAAATTTCTAGACAATGATAAATTTGGATTTAAGTCATCTCAGTTATTTCTATTTGAAGCAGCAAAATACGTGTCAGATGGTGAGCTTGTCGATATGTTTGAAGCTCTTATTGAGCATGTCTCAGAAACGGAAATAATCGGCTACCAAGAGATATTAGCGCTATTGATTAAGTCGGATAAAGTTAATGCGGCAGAGTATATCTTTGAGAGAGTTGATTATAAAAATAGTGAGTATGGCAATAATAATCATCTTGTAGAAGCTTGCAAAAAGGGTCATGTTAGGCTGGCGCTAAGGATGATTGCTGTAGGGGTGGGTATTTCGCATATCGATGTTAATGGTAATACTCCTATTACCATCGCTGCGAGAAATGGTCATGAGGAGATAGTTTCTCGATTGCTTCAAGCTGGAGCAGATGTAAATACGAAAAACTATTTAGGTAGAACGCCTCTAATGGAAGCGACCCAAAAAAGACACAAGAAAATAGTTGAATTATTATTGGAGAAAGGTGCAGATCAATTTATCTTTGATGGTAGAGGGGTCGATGCTTTATCAATTGCTAAATCTAAGCGTTATGCTGAGATCGAACATATATTGAGAGTGGCCAGATCTAATATTGGTAGACGTTAGACCAGCAAGCTACCATGACACTGAGTAAACTGGTATTTCATTCAATATTATTGAATGGCGCAGCAGTTTTATTGATAAATCAATATCGTCCTCTTGCCTTCAAGATGTAGTTAGAAAGCTGCTGGCTTTCGGCATTCATGCGCATTAAGTTTTTATGTGTTAAGCGAAACAGTCCGCGCATGAATTTGTAGACGACTTTTGGGTTGGTGTCGAGTAATTTTTCAAAATCCTCAGGCTCAAGTGTATAGACTGTGGTATCACCCAAGGCTTTAAGCGTTGCTTGGCGTGGCGCGAGATCAACAAAAGCACGTGTTCCTGCGCATTCGCCAATTTTCATTGTGTAGACTTTGGTTTCCTTACCGTTGATGACGCTATTAACGGTGATCGCACCTTCTATCAGTATAAATAGGGTGTGATCGGCTTCGCCTTCGTTGACTAAGACATCGCCATCTTTGTACTCGTGAACACCCATAACGGTAATCAAGGCCTCGCAATCTTCGGCATTGAGGTCTTTACCCAGCGCTGATCGCTGCATTGGTGAGCATT
>CAYUVE010000136.1:0-6048 GCA_964447985.1 uncultured Thiotrichales bacterium | reverse complement strand
ATTTAGAACAACAAATCAGCGATATTCTGGCAAATTCAAATGCCGAACTTGCGCTATTATCAGACCGCCCATCTATGCCTTCACGACGCATCAATAACGAACTATATAAACAACTCACAGAAGTTGCTAACAAATGGGAAATATTACTAAATAAAGAAACCAGCTTATGGCCATCGGTGGCAGGCTTGGTGCCACCACAGGTACCGGTTGTCTGCGGTGTTGGCCCTTATGCAAAAGCCTTGTATACCGGGCAAGAAGCTGTTTCGCGTATCAGTCTCGTCCAACGTACTCTACTACTAGCTGAGTTTCTTCTCGAACAAAGTCACTAGAGGAAGACAAAATGCTGCTTATCATTGACAACCAAAGCCAGTATCTGCGTCAGTTTAAGCATAATTATCTAGACCAAAATGATATTCCCCATGTGATTTTTGATCATAATGATCAAATCAATTTTGGAAATTTATCCGAGATCAGTGGCTTAATACTCTCTGGCGGTAAAGGCAATCCTTACCAACCGCTGAACCTGACGGCAAATTACGTCGCCATGATGAATTGTGACGTACCCACTATCGGTTTTTGTCTGGGTCATGAAATTATCGCTGTCACTTATCAAGCGAAAGTTAAGCGGCTGGAAGAATATCAAACCCGCAAACAGAAAATCATTTTAGATAAACCGGATGACCCGATTTTTGCTGGTTTAGAAAAACCTGAGTTTATGATTCAAAAAAAACATCGCTACCACATCCCAAGCTGCCCAAAAGATTTTGAAGTAATAGGCCATTCAGAAGTTTGCAAGGTTGAAATCATTCGCCACATTGAGAAACCGATTTATAGCTTTCAAGGACACCCAGAAGTATCAGGCAAGGACGGAATTAAAATAATGGATAATTTTATAAAGATGTGCAATCCACTTTTATAAGCTCAGAAATCAACCTAAGCTTTAGGTAGAGTAACCCCTGTCTGCCCTTGGTATTTTCCACCGCGGTCTTTATAAGACACATCGCAAACTTCATCTGACTCAAAGAACAACATTTGTGCCACACCTTCATTGGCATAAATCCGTGCTGGCAATGGTGTGGTATTAGAAAACTCTAACGTCACATGGCCTTCCCACTCTGGCTCTAGAGGCGTGACATTAACAATAATGCCACAGCGAGCATAAGTTGATTTACCCAAACATACGGTAAGAATACTGCGTGGAATACGAAAATACTCAACGGTTCTCGCTAAGGCGAATGAGTTTGGCGGAATAATACATTCGTCACCCTTCACATCGACAAAGCTGTTTTCGTCAAAGTTTTTTGGATCAACAATGGCCGAATTAATATTAGTAAAAATCTTAAATTCATCCGCACAACGCACATCATAACCGTAACTTGATGTGCCATACGAGATAACGCGGTTATCACCGTGATAACGAATTTGCCCAGCTTCGAAAGGTTCGATCAAACCTTCGTTTTCGGCCATTCGCCGAATCCATAAATCCGATTTAATACTCATTAATTATTCTCAATAACAATATTAGGGAACTTAGAAGCGTATTCTTTTTGTTGCAAAGATAGTTTTGCCGAAACATTACGGGCGATATTTCTATAGCTGGCAGTAATCGCGCCATCAGGCTCGGCTACCACGGTAGGTTTGCCGCTATCGGCGTCTTCACGTATGCGCATTGCTAAAGGCAGTTTGCCTAAAAAGCTAAGATCGTAATCTTCGGCCATTTTTTGGCCGCCGCCTTCACCAAAGATGGCTTCTTCATGACCACAATTACTGCATACATGAGTACTCATATTTTCAACCACACCAAGCACCGGCACTTTGACTTTTTCAAACATTTTATAAGCTTTGCGTGCATCAAGTAAGGCGATATCTTGCGGTGTGGTGACGATGACGGCTGCACTTACCGGGATGCGTTGAGATAAGGTTAATTGAATATCGCCGGTGCCGGGCGGCAAATCAATAATGAGATAATCCAAATCACGCCAGCGCGTGTCTTTTAATAACTGCTCTAAAGCTTGGGTTACCATTGGGCCGCGCCAGATCATCGGTGTTTCATCGTCAATCAAAAAACCAATCGACATGGTTTGTACACCGTAGTTTTCTTTTGGCTCTAAAGACTTACCGTCTTTAGTATCAGGCTTACCCGTCACACCCAGCATACGTGGTTGACTTGGGCCATAAATATCAGCATCCAACACGCCAACCCGCGCACCTTCTGCCGCCAAGGCCAAAGCCAAGTTAACCGAAACGGTAGATTTACCTACACCGCCTTTACCTGAGGCGACAGCAATGGTGTTTTTAACACCATCAAGCAGTTTCACGCCAGCCTGCACTGAACGCGATGCAACGCGGGTATCGATATTTAATACCACGTCACTAACACCCTCTAGCGCGCCAACAGCTTGCTTAACTTCCGTAGTCAGCTGCTCATGATAACCGCTCGCCGGATAGGCTAAGCTAATCTTGATGACAACACGCCCGCCGTCCTCGACGACAATATCATCGATAACCTTTGCTGCGACGAGATCCCGCTCAAGATGAGGATCAACAATACCGGCAAGCACACTGCTTACCTGCTCTTTACTCAGTTCTGCCACAATCGCTCCAAACCACCATAGCCTTTTTGGCATCTGGTGAAATAACTCAAAACCGTCGATTTTACTCTATCCCAGCACCAGGCGCAGCTTAGCCAAGCTTCGATAGGCAACTTTGCGGGTTTTTTTGGTCAGGCTGGAGACAGGCTACTGTGCTAGTATCCGCAGCCTTTTAGGCCGATTTAGGAGCAGTTTTATGCAAAGAGGTTTAGCAGCAGCCATAATTCTAACTTGTTCTTTAGCCAACGCCGCCTTCGCGGATGAAGACAAAGTCGGTTGGCACGGCGAGGGCGAGTTCGGCCTAGCCATTACTAGTGGTAATAGCGATACCGAGACGCTTAACGGCAGCCTTAAGCTAGTCAACAAACAAGAACTTTGGCGCCATACTCTCGATGCTAAGGCGCTCAGCGTTTCTGACAATGAATCAACAACGGCAGAACGCTACACTTTTGGATATAAGGCTGATCGAACACTTAGCGAGCATGACTACCTATTCGGTGCATTCCGCTATGATGACGATAGGTTTAGCGGCTTTGACTTTCAATCGACACTGACCGCTGGTTATGGTCGTCGTGTTTTTGAGCGTAGTCGCAGCAAACTCGAAGTTGAACTGGGTTTAGGTTATCGCTTTGCCGAAACCAACGTAGGTGAAAACGAAGACGGCGTGACCGCCAGACTTTACGGAGATTATCACTATGAAGTCAGTGAAAACGCACTGTTTACGCAATCTTTATTGGTTGAACCTAGCTCTGAGAATACATTTACCGAGAGTATTACCGCATTCAAAGTCGGCTTTGCCGAAAAACTAGCGCTAAAACTGTCGTTTACGGTCAGAAACAATAGCTCGACACCTGCTGACACCGTGTCAACGGATAGGATAACCTCAGCAGCGGTGGTTTATTCTTTCTAACTACCGAATTATGCGCGACTCGCCTGGCCATGCACTGCTGCGTGAGTCGCCGCCATATTTGAAGCAATCATTTGTTCGATAAGAGAGCGCATTGTATCTTTATCTACATCAACCATATCCGCGCGCATACTCAATAACATCGTAATCGCTTGTAAGACATCGCCATTACTCATTTTTTTGTTATCAAGTAAAAACGTTAAGCCATCCATAAGATGAGCCAACACATTGTGTACATCTGTTGGCGATTGCGTTTCAGGATGAAGGGGAAAATTATATTCGACGGAACCACCGGATCGATGAAAAACGGTAAACGGTAGATTCTTTGCCATCAGTTGCTCCTCTTATCTAGCATCCGTGTAATGTAACATCAATGACTCTTTAGTTGCTTTATGGATGATAAAGTTTAAGTTGTATTCAAAGTGGTGAAAATAAAGGATACAAAAATAAAAAAATACTGGCTGGCAATGAGATAGTGAGGGGAGGTATGTAGACCTGCCAGCCAGTTATATAGATAAAAAAACTATATGAAGAACAACAATTCAAGTAGGGTCAAACTGTTGTATGGCTTCACCATATATAGCTAAGGGGTTTTTGTATAATTGATTAAATTTATGCTGGCAATAGATAATGTTTATCGGTCGCCAGGCACTGTAGATATAAGACTTTTTTACCAATAAGCACCGAATAAACACATACTTAATAAACACATACTTATATATAATGGGCGGTTTTCTTTAAGATCAATCCAATGTCTTCCCATAAGCGAAAAATACTGCTCACCAGCGCCCTGCCCTATGCCAATGGGCCGATTCATCTCGGTCATCTGGTCGAGTATATCCAAACCGACATCTGGTCACGGTTTCAGAAAATGCGCGGGCATGAATGTTACTATGTCTGCGCTGACGATGCCCACGGCACACCCATAATGCTTCACGCCGAAAAGCGCGGCATTACACCCGAGCAGCTTATCGAAGAAATCTCTGCCGAGCATCAGCGAGACTTCTCGGCCTTCGCGATTAACTTCGATTACTACTATACAACCCATTCCAAAGAAAACCGTGAGCTAGCCGAGACCATCTATCATCGACTTAATGATGGCGGCCATATTAGCCGACGTGAAATCGATCAGGCCTATGACCCAGAAAAAAATATGTTTCTGCCAGATCGGTTTATCAAAGGCGAATGCCCAAAATGTGGTGCACAAGACCAATATGGCGATAGCTGCGAAGTCTGCGGCGCTACCTATAGTCCAACAGAACTCATTAACCCTGTATCCGCAGTAAGCGGCGCGACACCAATTACCAAGTCATCAGAGCACTACTTCTTTAAGTTGGCCAACTTTGCCGACATGCTGCGCAGCTGGATCAAACAAGGCCATGTGCAAGCAGAAATGGCCAATAAACTCGGCGAATGGCTAGAAGGTGATCTACGCGAATGGGACATTTCTCGCGATGCACCTTATTTTGGTTTTGAAATTCCGGATGCGCCAGGCAAGTATTTCTATGTTTGGTTAGATGCGCCTATTGGCTATATGGCCAGCTTCAAAAAACTCTGTGAGGAAAAAGGCTTAGACTTTGACGCCTATTGGAGTGAAGGCTCCGACACGGAGCTTTACCATTTTATTGGTAAAGACATTGTCTACTTCCACACCCTGTTTTGGCCAGCCATGCTAGAAGGTGCCGGCTTTCGTAAACCCAGTGGGGTATTCACCCATGGCTTTCTCACTATTAATGGCGAGAAAATGTCTAAATCACGCGGCACTTTTATCAAAGCTAGCACTTATTTAGACCATCTCAACCCAGAGTATTTACGTTATTACTTCGCTGCTAAGCTAGGTAACAGCGTTCAAGACCTTGATTTAAACTTTGATGATTTTACTAGCCGCGTTAACTCAGACTTAGTCGGCAAAGTCGTCAATATCGCTAGCCGTTGCGCCGGTTTTATTAAAAAACGCTTTGACGGAAAGCTAAGTGCAGAAATTGATCAGCCTGAACTACTCGCCGAACTCGTCGATGCGGGCGACAGTATTGCCGAATCGTTTGAGAACCGCGACTACAATCGTGCCATGCGCGACATCATGGCTTTAGCCGATCGCGCTAATCAATATATCGATCAAAAACAACCTTGGGTCATCGCCAAAGAAGAAGGCAAAGACCAAGCGCTGCATCAAATCTGTAGCATGGGTATAAATTTATTCCGTGTATTGGTCATTTATTTAAAGCCTGTGCTGCCGGTAACGGTCGAAAAGTCGGAAGCCTTTTTAAACGTACCACCACTAAACTGGGACGATCGCAAACAAGCCCTGATCGATCACAGCATCAACAAATTTAAACCCTTAATGACGCGTATAGACCCTGAGGCCATAGAAAAAATTATCGAAGCCGAAAAGCAAAACGCGCCCAAAGAACCAAAAGGAAAAACCGCGGTGGCTAACGAACCTGCTGAAAAAAATAATGTTATAGATGGCGACACGATTGCCTTCGAAGATTTTGCCAAAGTCGATTTACGTATCGCACGCATCGCTAAAGCAGAACATGTCGAAGGCGC
>CAYUVE010000135.1:0-6181 GCA_964447985.1 uncultured Thiotrichales bacterium | reverse complement strand
GTCTATAGTGGTCAAGGTTTAAGGCAGCTAGGTAAGCTGGTGATTATTAAGCATGACTCGCGGTTTTTAAGCGCTTACGGCTTTAACAGCAAGCTCTTAGTCAAAGAGGGTGATAGCGTTCGACCTGGTCAAAAAATCGCCATTGTTGGTAAAAACAATAAGGGTCAGCACGTGCTGCATTTTGAAATCCGACGTGATGGTACGCCGGTCAACCCTAGAGTCTATCTTAGATAGTAGCGCTAATGCTTTGTTTTATCTAGATAAATATTAATGCTGCAACATGGCGCTGTTCGGCCATGAGTATATTATAAGTACGGCAGGCGGCACCGGAGTCCATGACTTCGACGCCAATATTTTTTTCTAATAAGCTTTCTCTTACCCCTTTGGCTGGCCATTGCAGGCTATTGCCACTGCCTAGTAAAACGATTTCTGGCTCATACTCGCTTATTCCAACAAATTCGTTAGCACTTAGATCGGAGTACTGCTTTGGTGAATACTCTTTGTTTAGGACACGGGGCATGATGAAAAAGCTCGAAGTCAGAATCTCCAAGGCGATCGGCTGGTCGCCAAAACGTGGGTCTTCTATCAGCTCTGTTTTTTCTGCCAAGTCCTTTGGCGGTGTTACAATAACCTCACCCGGTGCATAGGCGCGAATAATATAGTTTTCTGTATTGCTTTCTAGCGTAAATTGCATGCTGTCACCGTCTGTGTCTGCGCGCATTGTGACGTTTTCGTTACGCTAGGTGCAAGTCAGGTTACTGCGGGTGATGTATTATTCTAAAGTTGTTGCTATAAACTACTAAAAAACTTAGACTTTTTACTTTTTCGAGGCGAAAAACTCCATTGTTTCAGGATTTCCCGCGCATTAAGCGTTTACCCCCTTACGTCTTTAATATTGTTAACGAGCTTAAGGCTGCGGCCCGAGCGCGTGGCGAGGATATTATTGATTTTGGTATGGGTAATCCTGATCAGCCGACGCCGCAGCATATTGTTGATAAGTTAACCGAAGCCGCACAGCGCGGTGATACACATCGTTATTCTTTATCACGAGGCATTCCGCGTTTACGTCGAGCGATTTGTCATTGGTATAAAGACCGATACGATGTTGAGCTCGATCAAGAAAAAAATGCCATTGTCACGATTGGCTCGAAAGAAGGTTTAGCGCACTTAGCCATGGCTATGGTTGGGCCAGGCGATGCGATCTTGGTACCCAACCCTGCATATCCGATTCATCCCTATGGCTTTGTGATTGCCGGTGCTGATATTCGTCATGTGCCCTTAACCGAAGGCATCGACTTTTTCGCAGAACTAGAGAAAGCCATAAAAGATTCTTGGCCTAAGCCTAAGGCCTTAGTTTTGAACTTCCCCGGTAATCCCACTGCGCAATGTGTCGACTTAGAGTTTTTTGAAAAGGTTGTTGCCATTGCGAAAGAGCATGAGATCTGGGTGATTCATGATCTAGCCTATGCCGATATTGTGTTTGATGGCTATAAAGCGCCGTCTATTCTCGAAGTACCCGGCGCGATAGATGTAGCCGTTGAATTTTATTCATTATCCAAAAGCTATAATATGCCCGGCTGGCGAGTGGGCTTTATGTGCGGTAATGAGGTTTTAGTGGCTGCGCTTGCGCGCATGAAGTCGTATTTGGATTACGGTATGTTTACGCCGATTCAGGTTGCTGCGATTACAGCTTTAGAAGGCCCGCAAAAATGCGTCGCCGATATCCGCGATATGTATAAAAGCCGACGCGACGTCTTGTGTCAGGGCTTGAACGCGATTGGTTGGCAAGTGACTCCGCCAAAAGCAACGATGTTTGTCTGGGCACCTATCCCAGAGCCTTATAAAGAAATGGGCTCATTAGAATTTTCAAAAAAATTATTGGCTGATGCTAAGGTGGCGGTGTCACCTGGGGTCGGTTTTGGGTCTTATGGCGATGACCATGTGCGTTTTGGTTTGATTGAAAACGAGCATCGCACGCGCCAAGCCATACGCGGCATTAAAGATATGTTTCGCCGTGATGGACTGATTGAGAGTTATGCAAATCCGAATGAAGGGGAGCAAGCAGTTGAATCCTGTTAAGGTTGGTATTTTAGGCTTAGGTACGGTTGGTGGCGGTACCATCAATGTTTTGTCACGTAATGCCGAAGAGATTGCGCGTCGTGCCGGTCGAGAAATAAAAATCGTCGCTGCCGCAGCGAAAGAAGTCAAAGGTTGTTCGACTGATGGTTTTACAGTAACCGATGATGCCTTTGAAGTGGTTAATAATCCTGACGTTGAGATTATTGTCGAACTCATTGGTGGTTATGACCCTGCAAAAGAACTGGTGCTAACGGCGATACGTAACGGCAAGCATGTTGTTACGGCAAACAAAGCCTTAATCGCTATGCACGGTAATGAGCTGTTTGCTGAGGCGCAAAAACACGGGGTGACGATTGCTTTTGAAGCCGCCGTTGCTGGTGGTATCCCAATTATTAAAGCCATACGTGAGGGCTTAGCAGGAAATTCGATTTTCTGGGTGGCCGGTATTATTAACGGTACCGGAAATTTTATTCTCACCGAGATGCGCGATAAGGGGCGTGACTTTGCTGATGTCTTAGCCGAGGCGCAAGCTTTAGGCTATGCTGAGGCCGATCCAACTTTTGACGTTGAAGGTATTGACGCTGCGCATAAGCTAACCATTCTTGCATCGATCGCATTTGGTATTCCGCTACAGTTTGATAAGACTTTTACTGAGGGCATTCGTAATATTACATCGGAAGATGTGCAGTACGCAGAAGAGCTGGGTTACCGTATCAAGCATCTTGGTGTAGCAAGGCGTAGTGAGAAAGGTATCGAACTGCGTGTGCATCCAACCATGATTCCTGAGCGTCGTTTGATTGCTAATGTTGATGGCGTGATGAATGCGGTACTGGTGATGGCCGATGCAGTTGGCCCTACCTTATATTACGGTGCCGGTGCGGGTTCGGATGCGACAGCTTCCGCAGTGGTCGCTGATTTAGTCGATGTGGTGCGTGCGCTGACTACCGATCCTGAAAACCGTGTACCGCATTTGGCTTTCCAGGCTGAGAGTTTGGCCGATATTCCAGTATTGTCAGCCGATGAGTTTGAAACCGCTTATTATTTACGCATGAATGCCGTCGATGAACCCGGTGTATTGGCTGATGTAACGCGTTTATTAGGTGAGCAGGGAATTAGTATTGAAGCGATTTTACAAAAAGGCGCAACCGATGCCGATGGCCAAAGTGTGCCGATTGTATTGCTGACACAAAAAGTTCAAGAAGCAAAAATGAATTCTGCCTTAGCTGCGATAGCAAAATTATCGACAGTAGATAATGAGATTGCGCGTATTCGTGTTGAATCATTAGGTTAGCGCTAGGCGAACTATTCAGATTATTTTATTGAGAGAAAAACATGCCATTTCGTGACCGTTACACAGGTTTAATTGATAGATATCGTGATCGCTTGCCGGTACATGATGATACGCGGGTGATTAGCTTAGGTGAGGGCAATACACCGCTGATTCGTTTACATAATATCCCTAAGGTGTTGGGAAAAGATGTAGATATCTATGTTAAATACGAAGGTTTAAATCCCACGGGTTCGTTTAAAGATCGTGGCATGACCATGGCGGTGACTAAGGCGGTAGAAGAAGGCAGTAAAGCGATTATCTGTGCGTCCACAGGTAATACCTCCGCAGCGGCGGCAGCCTATGCGGCACGCGCAGGGATTACGGCTTTTGTATTGATCCCTGAAGGTAAGATTGCCTTAGGCAAGTTAGCGCAGGCGATGATGCATGGCGCCGTTGTGATTCAGATCAAAAGTAATTTTGATGACGGTATGCGTTTGGTAAAAGAAGTAGCCGAAACAGCACCAGTAACCATTGTTAACTCAGTTAACCCATATCGTTTACAGGGTCAGAAAACCGCGGCGTTTGAAATTATTGAAGAGCTAGGCCGGGCACCGGATTATCACTGCTTACCTGTCGGTAATGCCGGTAATATTACGGCGCATTGGATTGGCTATTGTGAATCTTCTTCTGCTTCAGGTGATCATGTTACTGAGGCGTGTACTTATTGTGGTGGTGGAAACTGTAAATATGCAGGTGGCCCGATTGTTGGTAATCGACCTGTGATGGTGGGTTATCAAGCAGCGGGTTCTGCGCCGTTTATGCGTGGTGACATGGTCGATGAGCCCGAGACAGTAGCGACAGCGATTCGTATTGGTCATCCGCAATCTTGGAATCAAGCCTGGAAGGTAAAAGAAGAGTCCCAAGGTTGGTTTGATGAGTGTGATGATGAAACCATTCTTGCGGCACAAAAGCTCCTAACCGAAAAAGAAGGGGTGTTTTGTGAGCCGGCATCGGCTACCTCACTTGCGGGTGCGATTAATGATATTCAGTCCGGTAAAATTAAAGAAGGCAGCACCATTGTTTGTACGCTAACCGGTCATGGGTTAAAAGACCCTGATACAGCCATTAAGCAAGGGCAATCGACTTTCGTTACAGTAGAAGCGAATTTGCAGTCTGTAGAAAACGCGATTTTAACGAACATGGCGTAAAAGGCTTGTAGTTAGCCATTTATGCTAAGGACAGTGCGCTGTGGTTGATAGCGAAATGTCTGACCGCATGTCTTTCTGAAAGTCCATAGCAATCACTAATATTATTTGTATTAATCACCTCATTGCTATGTCCCGATAAGGCGATACTTCCATCTTTAATAAATATCGTATTATCGGTAAAGTGATAAGCAAGATTGATATCGTGCATGACAATCACTATAGCAAGATTGTAGGTTTTGCTTAGCAGCTTGATATGCTCAAGTAATTCATATTGATGTTTCAGGTCTAATGCCGAAGTTGGTTCGTCCAAAAATAGATAACTGTTTTGTATGCCCCAAATTTGAGCTAATACGCGTGCAAGTTGTACGCGCTGCTGTTCACCACCTGAAAGGGTTGGGTAGATTCGGTCTCGTAAATGCCAAGCATCCATTTTCTCTAGTGTTTGTCTGACTATTTCTCTATCTTCTGTTGATTCTTTATTTTTAACATAAGGGTTTCGGCCCATCATAGCGATTTCAAACGTGGTGAATGGAAAACTAATTGCTGTAGATTGTGACAGTATGGCTCGTTTTTTTGATAACTCTTGTAAAGAATAGTTATACAATGGTTTGCTATCTAAAAGTATTTGCCCATGCTGTGGTGTGATCGCATTGGTCAGACACTTCAGCAGGGTAGACTTGCCGGCACCATTTGGGCCGAGTATCGCTGTGACTTCACCTTGGCGTATTTCTAGATCAATACTATCGAGTATTGTTTTCTTGTTTGCAGAATAACTGAGGTTTATTGCTCTGATCATATTCCAAACCGACCTGAATATTGTTTAATCAATAACCATAGAAAAAAGGGTCCACCAATAATACTGGTGATAATTCCAACTGGCATTTCTGCAGGCGACACAACGGTGCGTGCAAATGTATCGGCAATGATAAGTAAGATAGCGCCGAGCAAGGCAGAGCCTGGTATCAGTAGACGATGATCAGGGCCAATGTTTAAACGAATAAGATGCGGTACTACTAAACCAACAAAGCCGATAATGCCACTGACAGCAACCGCTGCACCGACTGATAATGCGGTGCAAATAATGATAACGTATTTAAGTCGCTCAGCATCTACACCTAAGTGACGCGCTTCATTTTCACCGAGTAATAACAGATTGAGTGCGCGTGCATTGCGAACAAGTATAACTGTTGCGGGAATAGTAATACTCATGACTACTAATACTGCTGGCCATAAAGCATCGCCAAGGTTACCCATCGCCCAAAATGTTAAAGCACGTAGCTGAGCATCATCACTTAGATAAGCTATAAAACCTCTGCCGCCTTCGGCAATGGCGCCAATAGCGATTCCGGCTAAAAGCATATAGGTAACTGAAAACGTGCCAGCAAGTCGGGCAAAGCGGAAAATGAGTACGCTTGTGACAAGGCCACCGGTAAAGGCGGCAATACTTAGACGATAAAGGCCAAAATAACCTTGGCTAGGGCCCGCAAAAACAATCACTGCGGCGACAGCTAGTGCTGCACCACTAAGAATACCAATAAGAGATGGGTCAGCTAAAGGGTTACGAAATAAACCTTGTAACGGGGCGCCGGAAACGGCTAGGGCGGCACCCAAAATGGCGGCTAAA
>CAYUVE010000134.1:0-6199 GCA_964447985.1 uncultured Thiotrichales bacterium | reverse complement strand
AGTCAAGCTAATTAAACTAGCCGGCACTGATTCATGAAATTAAAATGCCTCCTAAACCAGTCTATTTGAATGTTATCCCACAGGCTAGTAATTGCCCCGTAGTTTTACAGCGTGATTACCCGAGTTGACAAAATAAGTATTCCAACGATACCGGAGTTGAACAAAGTTATATCTCGTTTACACGTAGTTGACATGAATAGACCTTTCAGTTTGCGTCTGACGGTACTTAAGTTGACCAAAGTTGTTCCGTTTTTAAACGGAGTTGACATGAGCAGATTTTATCGGTTGACCCCAAATGACAACTCGTGACAACTAAAGAGTCCGATTACAGAGTTGACTAACCCAGTGACAACATAGTTATTCTCGCCATGATAACCCAGTAATCTTGTAGAATACAAAGTTGACAGCTCTGTATTCCAGAGTCTTTAGCGCAGTGTAAGCATTTGCATAAAACTTTCAAGGTTCAAAAAGTTGGTTTGGTTATCCTGGAAAACGAGCCCTATATTGCTGTCAGCGCTGATATATCACTTGTCGCGGGTATTACGCATATTTATCCAGAGATGCCAGTTGGAGATATTTTTTCTAACTTAGATTTCTCTCTAAATCAATCCTTATCAAAAGGCGCTTATTCAATTGTAGAATCGACCAGGGTAGGCGTGGATCTACCACAAGGAAAAATGCAATGGCGCTCATGGTTGGAAGAAGCTATTGCCGCAGGAAGGCTATATTTAGCAAGTCAACCTGTAGTTAATAAGCTAGGTGAGGAAGTGCAACAGGAAGTTTTCGTTAGGCTAAAAAGCGACCAGAACGAGACCATTCCTGCTGGTTTATTTATGCCCATGGCATTGTCTTTAGGGCTAGGTTTGGATATCGATAAAATGGTTTTCAAGCTGTTATCTAAAATTTCCCTGGATAAATGTGAAACACCTATAGCTATTAATCTGACGGCTTCTTTTTTGGATAGTCATTGCTATATATCGAGAGAGTTTTCTCAGTTATTGGCAGCGTTTGAGGGGGCTTCTTGTCAGCTGTGTTTTGAGGTCAGTCATAATGTGTTTAATAAACACGAGGCGATGTGCGCGCAAGTCGCTGACAGAGTTAGACACCTCGGTCACGCTTTCGGGGTGGATAACTTGGATATTCATAGTTCTATGGATGTTTTACAGTCAATTCGACCTAGCTATGTCAAGATTAATGCAAGTGCCTTGACCGAGCTTACGCCTGAAGACGTATCAAGTGGCTATACTGCATTGCGAACTATGATCGACACTATGGATATTCAATTTATTGCGGTCGCGGTTGGCAGCCAAGAAGTCTACGATCATTTAACCAATCTCGGTATTGATGTCATGCAAGGTAACTTTATTGCTGAGCCGAAGGAACTGTCGTGAGCGAACATAATATAAAAGTTGATAGTGCGACGGACTATGATCCTTTATTGGAATGTTTAGTAATTTTTGCTAAGCAGTTTCATCGACCTATATCAGTTGATGCCTTGATTGCCGGGTTTCCTGTAGAGCCCGGGGCAGCTGGTCCTGAGATGTTTTCGATCAAAAGCTCAAAAGGTTTGTTTTCTCGCGTAGCAAAACGGGCCGGTTTTGCGTCGAAACTTATTAGTCGTGATTTAAGCGAACTGTCAGATTTATTGTTGCCATGCATATTAGTTCTGAAAGATAAAAATGCGTGCATACTAGAAAGTATCGATTATGAAAATCGGCAAGCACGCGTCATCTTTCCTGAAGTGGGTGACGGTGAAGAGTGGGTAGACTTAGATCGCCTAGAAAGAGAATATACAGGCTTTGCATTTTTACTTAAGCGGGAGTTCAAATATAAGAGCCGACCCCTAAAGCTTATTAATGCCAAAGACAGTCACTGGTTTTGGGGAACCCTATCGTATTCCAAGGAAATATTTTTCAGTGTGATTGTGGCTTCTATACTCGCCAACTTGTTTGTGGTAGCTACGCCGCTGTTTACGATGAATGTCTATGATCGCGTTGTCCCGAATAATGCCTTAGATACACTTTGGGTCTTTGCGGTTGGTATTGCGATTATTTACATCTTTGATGCCTTAATGCGATTTATACGTAGTTATTTATTAGAAATCGCTGGGAAGAAAAGTGACATTATTATGTCATCGATATTATTCGAGCAGGTGCTTAACCTGCGTATGGATCGTTGGCCTAAGAGTGTCGGGGCCTTTGCTAATAATCTCCGTGATTTCGAAAGTATTAGAAATTTTTTCACGGCTTCAACGATTGCAACTGTAGTTGACCTCCCGTTCGCTGCGCTATTTTTAGTCATAATTTGGTATATAGGTGGGCCTATCGTTGTCGTGCCTATCATCGTGATCACTCTATTACTTATTTACAGTGGTCTACTGATTAG
This sequence comes from uncultured Thiotrichales bacterium, assembly GCA_964447985.1. Classification (GTDB taxonomy): domain Bacteria; phylum Pseudomonadota; class Gammaproteobacteria. The sequence continues at coordinate 3,814 of CAYUVE010000134.1, read as the reverse complement.
GCCACTACGTGACAGTGTCGAAGCAACATTTGAAGCCTCAGCAAATAAAAATGCGCATTTAATAGAAAGCCTACATTCCATTCAGACTATCAAAACGCTGGGTGCCTCACATCATTCACAGTGGGTATGGGAGGAGTCCACGGGACAGATTGCAGCGAAGTCAATGAAAGCGCGACTAATGTCTGGCTCAATAACGGTTGTGACTAATCTATTAGTGCAGATCAATACTGTCGCGCTGATTATTTACGGTGTTTACCTGATTAGTGATTCAGAACTTTCACTGGGTGGCCTTATTGCTGTAGTGATGTTGTCATCGCGCGCTGTCTCGCCGATGGGGCAAATCGCGGGCTTGATTACTAATTTTCAGCAAACACGCACCGCTTATTCAGCACTCAATGATTTGATGAATAATCCTGTAGAACGTCCTGAAGATAAGCAGTTTGTGCGTAGACCGGCGTTTGAAGGGGCTATTGAGTTCCAACATGTCGGGTTTTCTTATCCTGAGGCACAGAGAGCGTCATTGTCAGATGTGAATCTGGTTATCAAACCAGGTGAGCACGTCGGTATTATAGGTCGAATTGGCTCAGGTAAGACCAGTATTACGAAACTTATTGTTGGTTTATATGACCCGACAGAGGGCTCTATTTCCATTGACGGGATAGATATCAATCAGATTGACCCGGCTGATTTGCGTCACCATATCGGTTTTCTTTCACAAGATATTGAGTTAATGCGGGGAACCATTCGCGATAATCTTGCATTTAAAGATTTGCATATTAGTGACGATCGCTTATTAGAAGTGGCTTCCATTTGTGGTGTCGATCAGTTTGTGAATAAGTTGCCAATGGGTTTTGATACACCTGTCGGTGAGCATGGTGTCGCTCTATCAGGTGGTCAACGACAATCAATCGCACTAGGACGTGCTTTGTTATTGGATGAGCCCATAGTCATACTTGATGAGCCTACGAATAGTATGGATAACACTACCGAAGCGGCTATCAGAAAACGCTTGTATCGGTACACGCGTGACAAAACGTTGATATTAGTGACACATAAAGCTGCGATGCTGGAATTGGTCGAACGCTTAGTAGTAATTGAAGAAGGGCGTGTCGTAATGGATGGCCCTAAAGATAAAGTACTTAATGCATTGAAAGGTGGTCAAAGTGAACTTTGATCCAAAGAAAATGAATTCTCGCAGTAATGATGGCGACCTTGCTTATATGAGGAGTTTGTCTGCCGCCGTTATGCAGCGCTCTCCTCGTTATATGATGCGTGTTGTGTTAATTATTGCTGCTTTGCTTATTGCAGCATTGGTGTGGGCGCATTGGGCAAAGATAGATGTCGTGATTCGTGGTAATGGTAAAGTTGTACCGGCTAGCCAAGTGCAGCTTGTACAAAGCTTAGAAGGTGGCGTTGTTTCAGAGATTCTAGTTAAAGAAGGGGATAGGGTTAGCACTGAACAGCCCCTGTTAAAAATTAGCGATATCGCGTTTACCGGGTCTTTTGAGGAAAATCGTCTACTTTATTTTGAATTGAAAGCAAAGAGTCGCAGGCTTAAGGCCGAGGCAGATGGAACAAACTTTGTGCGTGATGAAGAGTTAGAAAAGTCTGCCCCAGAGTTACTTGACTCAGAGCAAAGTTTATTTAGAAGTAATAAACAGCAATTAACCGAAACATTAAGTATTTATGAAGAACAGATAAGGCAACATAATATTGCCTTAGAAGAAGCGCAATCTAAGCAACGTCAATTAAATAAATCACTGGATTTAGTGCGGCAAGAAATCAAAATCAAAGAGCCGCTAATGGAACGCCGAATTATTAGTGAAATTGATTTATTGCAGTTGCAGCAGCGTGAGGCGGAGCTCGAAGGTGAGATCGAAGCAGTAGGCATATCAATACCAAGAATCCGCTCTACGGCTAATGAGGCGCAGCGAACACTGAAGCAAAATAAACTAGATTTTCGTAACAAAGCACGTTTGGAATTGAATCAGGTTTCTGCTGAGATTTCTCGTTTAGTTGAGGCGCAAGCCGCTTTACAAGACAGAGTGCAACGAACAACCTTGCGTTCCCCTGTGGATGGTGTTGTTCAGAAACTTCATGCTAATACTATTGGTGGAGTGGTAGCTCCTGGTGGGGAAGTGTTGGAAATTGTACCGAGTGGTGATGCATTAGTTGTTGAAGTGCGTATTAAGCCTGCGGACATTGCTTATATTGACGTTGGACAAAAAGCACGTATTAAGTTTTCTGCCTATGACTTTGCCATTCACGGTAGCATAGATGGTGAAGTGAGCTTAATTAGCGCTGATACGGTTACCGATGAAGAGGGTGTTAGCTACTACGTGGCAAAGGTCACGCCTGATAGACCTTATCTGGGCCAGGAGTCTGCTCCTTTACCGATTAAAGTAGGTATGACTAGTGAGGCAGATATTATTACTGCAAAGAAATCTATTCTCGAATACCTACTTAAACCGATATATCGTGGTTTAAATAGGGCAGCGGTGAGTTAAATGATATTACTCTGCTCCGAATCGAAGGCGCTGAATAGCCATTTAGAAAAGATCTTTGGTGATAAGCTGGTCATACGATCTAGTTTGGTTGAACCTAATGTTAGCAATGGAAAAATACAACTTATCCATGCAGCATCTTATTCAGATCGGCTTGCTGAATGGGTTGAAGCGTTTGCTAAGTCAACTCCGGTTGCCATTGGTGTTACCAGTGATTCACCGGATGTGGCAGAGATGTTGAATTGTGCTCATTGGGGCGCCAAAGCATATTGCAACAGTTATATGGCGGATACCTATTATTTTCAGCTTCAACGGCTGTTGGAAAATGATCAGACGTGGTATCCACCAGCGCTTATGTCGCAAGCTTTAGAAGTGGCACGTAAAAGCCTCAATCGATCAAGTGCGTTTAATGCGCTAAGCCAACTTACAGCACGTGAGAAAGAGATTACTTTTGCTGTAGCAGATGGGAAAAGCAATAAAGTGGTTGCTCAGCAATATGGCATCTCTGAACGTACTGTTAAAGCCCATCTCACCAGTATTTTTGATAAGTTAAAGGTAAAAGACAGGGTTGCGCTCGTTATTTACCTTAATCAATTCAATTTCAGGCAAGAAGATAAATCTGCTGTTTCCTAGATATTTTGTGAACTAGTTCACATTTTTAGGCCCTATACGACCATAGTACGATACAAATAGTTGGAATCTCCTCCTATTCTACGTCCAATCATTAAAGGATTGTGACCTATGGCAACTAAAAAACTTGGTTTTATCACTGAATTAAGCGGTAGCGCAGAAGTTCGTACCCCAGAAGGCCTTATCAAGGTTCTTAATATTGGTGATGTGGTTAACGCAGGTGATGTGCTGATTACCGGTGTCGGTACAAATCTTACTGTTGCTTTCTACAGCGGGAAAGATCTGCAAATCACAGAAAAAGCTGAGATTGTTTTAGATGAAACCGTTGCCTTTGAGTCAGGTGAATTTGATGATAGTCAGGTAGATCAAATTACCGCACTTCAGGAGTCTATAGTTGAGGGTATAGATCTTGCTGATTTAGAGGCTCCTGCAGCAGGTAATCAGAATCAAGGTCCGGCTAACTCTCTTCATGGGGCATCGATTTATGAGCGCGATGGTCGTGAAGGAATTGTTGATACGGCAGATACACCATTTGGTGTTTTCGCGACAGCTCCAGACTTTGAAGATATTGTTGGTGCAGACCAGTTACCAGCGTCTGATGATGGTCCGGTGACAGATGCAGTTCCGCCAACAACACCAATTCCCCCGGTTACACCGCCATCACCAAATAATGCTCCAGT
>CAYUVE010000133.1:0-6224 GCA_964447985.1 uncultured Thiotrichales bacterium | reverse complement strand
ACTTGCCATAGTGCCAATCTGTTATGATTGGCTACAGACTCACCCTTTTAATAACACTAACAGCGTGTCGATTTATTCCGTTGATAAACTTATTTCCGAGGCTAGGCAACTTGCAGCGGAATATCGTAAGACCACAGGTAGTCCTTTGCCGGGCATTAGCAGCGAGATTGCACGCCATGATGCTATACGCTTACTTGATTTAACTGCCGTAGAAAACGGCGCTGGCCACGATGCCATTGGCAACGGTGTGCGAGAAGGCAAGCGTATTCAAATCAAAGGTCGGGTTATTCAAGATGATAATCAACGCGGGCTGCGTATTGGCCAGATTAAAGTCGAGCAAGAATGGGATGCTGTCGTGCTCGTATTGCTAGACGCAGAATACGAACCTTTTGAAGTCTATGAAGTAGAACGCGATGAGGTCATTGAAGCGAGCGCTGGCACTTCCGAAAACCGCAGTAAACGCGGTGCGATGACGCTAGCACGTTTTAAAGCTATTTCAAGTCTGGTATGGACACGGGAAGATGGCTTACTGGATGACGGCGTCTGGGTTAACGACGAAAATAATTAAACGTAGGCACGTAAAATATCTATGAGCCGAATCCTTGCGATTAATAGTGCCAGCGATTTTTGCTCTGCAGCCATATTTGACGCAGGTGAAGTCACCGTTCGTTCGGGCATCACTCAACGCGGTCATGGTGACGCGGTTCTGGATATGATTGACCAGATATTAAAACAAACAGATATCAATAAAAGTACAATTGATGCTTTAGCTTTCGCCTGCGGGCCGGGTGCATTTACCAGCTTACGTATCGGTGCGGGTATTACACAGGGAATTGCCGTGGGTATTGATAGACCAATCGTACCGATATCATCATTAGCCGCATTAGCGCATGGCGTTTTTAGAAATCATCAGCGACAGCGCAGTTTAGTGGCTATCGATGCAAGAATGGATCAAGTTTATTTTGCAGCCTATGAAACGACGAGGCTAGGCGATACACAACTTGTCTCAGAAGTGCGTGTCTGCGATCCGGTAGACCTACGTTGGCCAAATGGTGCATGGGCTAGTGTAGGCATTGGTTGGGAGGTTTACGCTGAAGAGATTCAAGCGGATAAGCAGCTTAAGTACTTGGGGGTAGGGGCAGAAGATAGCGCTATCGATGTCGCTTATCTAGCGGAAAGTATCGTCGATGAAGGTAAGGCGTTATCACCTGAGTATGCATTACCGGTCTATGTCAGAGACCGTGTTGTGCATACGAGTAGTTAAAACTACTATTTTCGTTTTAGCGAAGTTGTTCTTTTTCTTCTAAACTAATTTGACGTGCTTCGCTCTCAAGCATAACTGGAATACCATCACGGATAGGGTAGGCTAGCGCGCTGGCTTTACAAATTAGCTCATTATTACTCTTATCGTAAACCAATGGCGCCTTGCTGACGGGGCATACCAAAATATCCAGTAATTTTTTATCAATCACAGTTAAATACCTAGCTAAACTTAGATCGGCATTATAGCGCAAATCTTGTTAATAAAGCCTGAAGTTAGCTTTGCTAGGTAGTGATAGGTAAAGAAAAAAGATATCCAGGGGAAATCATTGTCCCCTGGATCGTCAGGTTTGCTTATTTCTTAAGAGCGTCGCGAATTTCTTGTAATAATACTACTTCATCACTGGGTTTAGGTGGCTCTGCCGGTGCTTCTTCCTCTTTTTTCTTCATGGAGTTCATAGCTTTGATCACCATAAAGATAGCGAAGGCAATGATAACGAAATCCAAAGTGGTTTGGATAAAATTACCGTAATTAAGTGTTGGTGCCCCGGCTTCTTGTGCAGCGGCTAGTGATTCGTAGCTAGTATCTCCTAAGTTAATAAATAGCTGAGTGAAATCAACACCGCCTAATAGCTTTCCAATGGGTGGCATTAAAATATCATTGACAAAAGAACTGACTATTTTGCCGAAGGCGCCACCGATAACAATACCCACAGCCATATCGACAACATTGCCCCGCATAGCAAAATCTTTAAACTCAGACATCATACTCATGGTCTTATCCTCCTTAGTCTTAACGTAGTATTATAATTTTTGTTAGATGAACATCTCATCTTGGCACTAATCATATAGTGATGTTATCGATAAAACAATGCAGATTGGTAGGATGATTCCCCTGTAAATATCAGGGCTTTGTTTTATGATGGTCACAGAACGAAATAAAGAACTTTCGCCTGAACAAAATATGAATAACACGATAAAATTAATACATATAACAGACCTTCATCTAGGTGACAATTTAGGCGATCAGCTTTCTGCAGTAGATTGTGATCAATCGTTGTTACAGATTTTGGAACGCGTACAGAATGAAGAATTTGATCTTTTATTGATAACTGGAGATATTACAAACCATGGGGCAGTATCAGCCTATCAGCGTTTACAAGAATATCTGAAAGATATTGCTCCAAAACCAATATACCTGTTACCAGGTAATCATGATAATTGGTCAAATGCAGAGAAGGTGTTTCAGTATCTGCCTAAACACATAGTTTTGGGTGATTGGCAAATTATTTTGCTAGATTCCAATGAGGGCAATCATCATTACGGTCAATTATCTCAGCAAGAATTGCAGTTTCTCGAGCAGTCTTTATCGGTAAGCCAAGCAAAATATAGCCTAATTGCCTTGCATCATCATCCAGTCGATATTGCCAGCCCTTGGATGGATGCCATGCGAGTAAAGAACAATAGTGAGTTTTTCGATATTATTAACCGTTTTAGTTCGCCGCGAGCCGTAGTTTGGGGCCATATTCACCAAGAGTTTGATAAATATCACTCAGGTGTGAGGCTACTGTCCTCGCCATCAACCTGTACGCAGTTCATGCCTATGACCGAAAAGCACGAGAAAGACACGCGTTTACCCGGTTATCGGCAGATAGTATTGGCTACGGATGGTAGTATCGAAACCAAAGTAATACGCTTAGCAAATTAGTTGGAGCAGTAGTCATAATGAATTTCGTAAAGCGAGTATTTTTAATAAGCTTAAGTCTCAGTATTATGCCTTTGGCTCAAGCCTTAGAGTTTGAGTCTGGTGAATGGGAAACACAAGCGCGTTTTGAAGTGAATGGAGGGCTTTTACCTGTTCCACCCATTATTTCGAAAAAGTGTCTCACAGCTGAAGATCCTATACCAAATACTGTAGCCAATAAGGCTAACTGCGTTATTTCGAATGTTACAAAAGCTAATCAAGAATTAGGCTGGGTATTGCATTGTGATGATAAGAAAGGCAGCTTACATGGTGTAGGTAAACTTATCTTTGAAGAAACCGCATTTAATGGTGTGATGGATATGGAAATTCGTGACGATGAAGGCGAATTAGAGAACCAACATAGTTTTCGTATGGAAGGCAAACGAAAAGGCGATTGCAAATAGTTAAAAAAATGCTAACAGGGATCGAGTGAGCAATGGGTGCCTCAATTGCTTTGCTCGTCATTGCTTGGATGGCTTATTTTGCTATCCATTCATGGTTGGCATCGAGCTCAGTTAAGCGACGTATTCAAAGCCGGTTTAGTCTTGCTAGTCAACAATATCGTTTTCTCTATGTTGTGTTCGCTAGCGTTTCACTATTACCAATAATTTATCTTATTCTGTTCACACCTAGCGAAACTCTATGGCTACATCATGGCGTATTGAAAATATTTCTCGATGGTTTATCAATACTCGCGCTAGTCGGTTTTATATGGGTTGCTCGCAGCTACAATATGATGAGTTTTTTGGGCGTGGCTAGTGACGCAAAGAATGATAATTTTAAAATATCTTGGTTACATCGTTTTGTCCGTCATCCCTGGTATTTTCTCGGTCTGATTATTATTTGGACAAGAGATATGAATACCGTGTGGCTGGTAAGTTGTATTAGTATCACGGCTTATTTGATTATGGGGTCTCGCTTAGAAGACAATAAATTAATAGAACAATACGGCGACAGCTACCGAGCTTATAAAGAAAAAGTACCAGGGTTAATAGCGATACCAGGCCGCTATTTATCTCGTCAAGAAGTAGATAAAATTGAATCCACATAAATAACACTGAGGATAAAATGACTGATTGCCTATTTTGTAAACTGATTGCAGGTGAAATTCCCGCCGATATTGTCTATCAAGATGATGATGTTTTTGCCTTTCGAGATATTGCGCCACAAGCACCGACACATATATTGGTTATACCAAAACAGCATATTGAAACAATAAATGATGTTGATGAATCGCATCAAGCAATACTGGGGAAAATGTTAGTCACCACTAAACGGTTAGCTAAGGAAGAGGGGCTAGCTGACAACGGCTATCGATTAGTCATGAATTGCAATCAAGATGGCGGTCAAACCGTATACCATATTCATCTTCATATCTTAGGTGGACGAGCAATGACCTGGCCACCGGGTTAGTAAAATGAAGTCAGAGCAAAAGCAAGCCTTAGCAAAATTAATACGCCAACAGCGATGGGCAGGTTTGGCCACTGCTGATGAAACTGGCGCACCGCAAGCGGCGATGGTCGCCTATGCGTTTAACGATACATTTACAGAGTTTTATATTCACGTTAGTCAGCTTTCCACGCATACTAGGCAAATGTTAATGCAACCAAGTGTTTCGCTTGTCATTAGTGAGCAGGACGATGGTGAAAGTGATCCACAAACCTTAGCACGCGTAAGCATTAGTGGCGTAACAAAGGTGATAGAAAGAGATAGTGCAGAATATACTCTCGCGAAAAGTAGCTATTTAAGCCGTTTGCCCGCAGCAGAACAGTTATTTGGTTTTGGAGATTTTATATTGTTTGCCCTAGAGCCGGAAACCATTCGGTTCGTCGGCGGTTTTGCCCAAGCGCATAGTGGCACAGCTAAGACCTTGCAGGAGAGCGCGAGTTTAAGTGAAAGCTGATTTTAAATGACTATTGTTTATTATTTTCTTTAAAGCAGCATCTCATGTTTTGAGGTGCTTAGTTTGCAATTTTAGTAATGATATAAGAAATAGAGTTAGATGGAGTTTTATAAAGCGCCTGAAAGTGAATTAATCGATAATAAAAATAGGCTAGTAGAAGTAACCCGGCCTTTATGGCTGATGATTTTGCTTAATATTTATTTCTGGCCGAAATTTATTGACTATGCTGATAGATATTTTTTGAATCTTACAAGTTCTAGTCTGTTCGAAATATTCACTATGAGCATAAATATACCAGTATACTTATCCGGGATATTCTTAATTTTCAGAATCAAGATTCCTCCAAGGGTCTTTTGGAAAATTTGGATTTTACTAGCGATACTTGATGAAATTCGAGCGCAGATCGTAGATTATAGTGGTATATCTGATTTAATAATTTATATAGGCTTGCTAATGCCTTTGTATTTTATTGGTTATGCTTACGCATTCGGGTCAGATAGTTTATGGGGTAGTCCTAAAAGATACGGCAGGATAGTGCCGTATAGTGAAGATATAGCTTCATGATACGCTTGATTGAATGTCTGTATTTTGAGATAAGCGATATTGTCTGAAAAATATACTCTATACTATTTTACGGTATGCATATTCTGTGTGCGCGTACGTCTAGCTTTAAAGCGAATGCGATTAAAAATTCCCTTAAAGAATATTCACGAGCGTAAAGAGTATCTTGATGAATTAGTAGCAGGTGGTGGCAAAAAACAAGTGCCATGCTTGCGAATTGAGTCTAGTACCGGCCAAACCCAATGGTTATATGAATCTACTGATATTATTCGATATATTAGGCGGAAAGCAGCACGAATTTAGGTGCGTTCAGTTTTGTTATATTTTGTCTAATTGGTATAGACCAGGACGGTAGTAAATGATTACTCCAATTTATGCGGCTATTCTTGCCTTGATCTTTGTCGCTTTGAGTATTCGAACAATTCGTTTGCGTCGAAGTAAGCGAATTGGTGTTGGGGCGAGTAACGATGTGGAAATGACTCGAGCAATGCGGGTGCACGCCAATTTTGCAGAGTATGTGCCGCTTGCTTTGTTGTTAATGTTTTTCCTCGAATCATTAACTTCTGTTGAGATATGGATACATATATTGGGTGTTATATTGGTTGTTGGCCGAATTATTCATGCCTACGGCGTTAGCCAAATGAATGAGAATTATGTATTTCGTGTAACTGGCATGGTGTTAACGTTTACTGTAATAATTTCGGCGTCTTTGCGAATTCTGTTTTTCTATATTACCTAGCTAACTTTTTCGGTAAG
>CAYUVE010000132.1:0-6267 GCA_964447985.1 uncultured Thiotrichales bacterium | reverse complement strand
TTAAGGGTTGGGATACCGTTACACCGATACCTAATACGCCTGAGTTCATAAAAGGTGTTATTAATCTTCGTGGAACCATAGTACCTATTGTAGATTTGCGCCAGCGCTTCGGTTTAGAAAAGACGGAATATGGAAAGCTAACAGTCGTTATTGTTCTCAAGGTGATATCTGAAAACAGTGAGCGAGTGATGGGCATTATTGTTGACGCGGTGTCAGATGTTTATAACGTGGCTGAGGACGAGATGAAGCCGCCACCTGATTTCGGCAGCGTGGTATCCATAGAGTATGTTAAGGGTTTAGCTACCGTCGCTGACAAAATGGTTATTGCCCTTGATATTGATCATTTGCTGACTAGCAGCGTCTACGACAGTATAGAACAGCAAGCTGGTCAGAAATAATCTGTTCTCTATGTCTGTGATTTCCCTACATTCCCGTTCGCGTAACCACGGCAAGAATTACCCAGTCCGTATGCGAAATTTGAGTGAGCGTATCCACATGGAAGTGCAGGCTTATAGAAATGGAAAAAGCTCTAGAGCGGAGAAGTGTTTTTTTAGGAAATTGATCGTCGATATATTTTCGGGTTTTGTATGGAAGGGTGCCTAGTCGCACAAAGGATTTAAGGATTGGATGAGCTATGCAGGGAAACAGCGAAATGGTATCTAACGAAGCCAGCCAAATCAGTGAAAATGATTCAGCAAGCCCGCTGAATATTGAGGTGCTGGAAACAAGCTTTGCTTTACTCGCGCCGAAAGTCGATGTTTTGGTGAGCCGCTTCTACGATGAGTTATTTCGGCGTTACCCAATGGTAACGCCACTATTTAGCAATATCTCACGCGATGATCTGGAAAAAAAATTAACCGCTGCACTCAAATTAGTCGTAGCGAGTTTAAGACAGCCTGAAAAGCTTGATACGGCATTAGACGGTTTGGGTAAGCGACACCAGTCTTACGGTGCCTTACCGATTTACTACCAGGCAGTGAGTATGACACTGCCAGATGTGATGAAAGAATTAGCAGGGAAGGCATGGACGCACACTGTTCATGCTGCGTGGAGCGATGCGTTAGACGCAATATCCGCAAAAATGATGGCGGCCTATGATGGTACGGAGGATGGAAAAATGGTTGCAGTAAGAAAAGATGTTGTAGCTGAAAACTATAGCAGTGATATGTCTGCAGAAGAGAAAATAAGTCGCTTGCAAGCGATGGTGGATGGCGCGCAAAGTGCGATTATGAATATCGATCGTGATTTGGTGATCACCTATGTCAACGAAGAAACTAAGACACTGCTTGCGCGTCATGAGAGTGAGCTAAAACAGCTTTACCCGAGCTTCTCTATGGCGGCATTAGTCGGTACTTGTATCGATATCTTCCATAAAAATCCGGCACATCAACGTGGAATTTTGAACGACCCGGCTAATTTGCCTTATGACACGGATATTGATGTGGGGTCTTTGAAATTTCACATTCATGTTACGGCGGTTCATGACTTACATGGTGAATACGTTGGCAATACCTTGGAGTGGGCCGACGTGACAGAAATGCGTAAAAAAGAAACCGAAGTGATGCGTCTACAAGGTACTGTAGACCATGCTATGACGGCGATTATGATGATTGATCGTGATTTGGTGATTACTTACGCAAATGAATCTACTGTCGGCTTATTGAAAGAGCATGAGGAAGCATTGAAACTGGTTTATCCGGGTTTCAGTGTTGATGACATTGTTGGTACGTGTATTGATACTTTCCATAAGAATCCAGCGCACCAGCGTAAGATTTTAGATGACCCCAAGAATTTACCGTATTCCACAGATATTCAAGTTGGTCCGCTAACATTTAATATTAATGTTACCGCCATTATGGATGCTGACGGCAATTACTCAGGTTGTGCTTTGGAATGGTCGGATGTCACGCAGCTGCGTAAGAGAGAAACTGATGTTATGCGTCTACAAGGTACCGTAGACAATGCCATGACAGCAATTATGATGATCGATCGTGATTTGGTGATTACGTATGCTAACCATTCAACTGTGAGCTTATTGCAAAAGCATCAAGAAGCATTGCGTCAGGTTTATCCTGGTTTTGATGTGAATAATATTATTGGAACCTGTATTGATACTTTCCATAAGAATCCAGCACATCAGCGTCAAATTCTAGGTAATCCCGCAAACTTGCCGTATTCGACCGATATTCAGGTTGGCCCATTAATGTTCAATATCAACGTCACAGCTATTATGGATGCTGATGGTAATTATGTAGGCTGTGCTTTGGAATGGGCCGATGTAACAGAGATCCGAGTTAAAGAAATAGAAGTGGCCCGTTTACAATCTGCCGTTAATGGTGCACAAGCCAGCTTAATGTTATGCGACGCCGATCTGAATATCACCTATGCCAACCCAGCGGCGATTGAGTTATTTACGCATCGCCAAGATGAACTTAGAACGATGTGGCCGGATCTGGATGCAAATAATCTTGTTGGTCAGTGTATTGATCGATTCCATAAAAATCCTGCGCATCAACGTAGTTTGCTAGCTGATGCGAGCCGCTTACCTGTAAGAGCTGAAATAAATGTAGGTGATCTTACCTTATCAATCAATGCTACATCTGTGCTAGATCCTGAAGGTAATTACATGGGTAATATGATCGAGTGGTTTGATCTGACAGAGCAAAGAGATGCTGAATCGCAGATTCAAAAATTGATCGAGGCTGCGGTAGTAGGAGAATTAGATAATCGTATTGATACCAGTGAGTACGCCGATTTCATGAAGAATCTAGGTGATAGTGTTAACTCACTTATGGATGCGGTGGTCAAGCCGGTTAAAGAAGTCAGTCGTGTGATGGGTTCGCTTGCAGAAGGTGATGTGACTCAGAAGATGGATGGTGAATTCCAAGGTGAGTTTGCGCAAGTCAGTGATTCGGTAAATACCACCATGAATAACCTGCTTGATGTAGTCACTAAGATTCGAGAGTCTTCCGTCAGCATTAGCTCGGCTGCGGGAGAAATTGCTCAGGGTAACCAAGATCTTAGTCAACGTACTGAGCAGCAAGCCAGTTCCTTGCAGGAAACGGCTTCAAGTATGGAAGAACTTACCTCAACAGTTAAGCAAAATGCCGATAATGCTGGCCAAGCCGACCAACTTGCCGTTGGTGCAAGAGAGCAAGCCGAAAAAGGTGGTGAGGTTGTGAGTTCGGCCATCGGTGCAATGGATGAGATCAATGCCGCCAGTAAGAAGATTGCTGACATTATCGGTGTCATTGATGAGATCGCTTTCCAAACCAACCTGCTTGCACTTAATGCTGCTGTCGAAGCAGCACGTGCGGGTGAGCAAGGTAGAGGTTTCGCAGTGGTAGCATCTGAAGTGCGTAATCTCGCTCAGCGTAGTGCCGGCGCAGCGAAGGAAATTAAGACACTGATCAAAGATAGCGTCGAGAAGGTGGATGAGGGTTCTAAACTCGTTAACAAGTCTGGTTCTACACTTGAAGAGATAGTCAATGCTGTGAAGAAGGTGGGTGACATCATTGCTGAGATTGCTGCGGCTAGCAAAGAGCAATCTTCTGGTATTGAGCAAGTCAATATAGCGATATCGAAAATGGACGAAGTCACGCAGCAAAATGCCGCTTTGGTGGAAGAAGCTGCTGCAGCCAGTGAATCGGTCAATGATCAAGCAGGTAGCCTTGATGAGTTGATTAGCTTCTTTAAGACGGGAGACGAAACTGCTAGACCTGTGAAAGCAAAAGTCTCTGCTGCGCCAGCTAGCTCACCACGTCGTACTGAGGCGAGAGCTCCTGCTAATGACTCATTTGCCGCAAGTGATGATAGCGAATGGGAAGAGTTTTAAAAGGTTAAGCAGTATGGCGGCGAAAGGATTTCGCCGCCAAAACTTAAATTTGTTGTTAGCGATGTTGAATCAGGAGTTGTTAGGTGAAAGATTTATCAGCGATTCAAGTGAGAGAAGAGTTTGAATTTACTGATAACGATTTTCAAAATATTCGAAAGTTAGTTAAAAAAGATACGGGTATTAATCTTTCTGAAGCTAAGCGTGATATGGTTTATGCGCGCTTGGCTAGACGCCTAAGAGATCTTGATATAAATCGCTTCAGTGATTATCTAGCGTTTATTCAAACGGATGATGCTGCCGATGAACTGATCCAGTTTACCAATGCGATCACAACAAACCTGACATCATTTTTCCGCGAAGAGCATCATTTCGATTACCTTGCCGCGACAGCATTACCTGAAGTTATCAAACGTAACCAAGCCAGTAAGAAAATCAGAATTTGGTGTTGTGCCGCATCCACTGGTGAGGAACCCTATAGTATCGCCATGGTAGTTAAGGAATTGACGCCTATGCTTAGAGGGTGGGATGTCAAAATACTTGCCACAGATTTAGATACCAATGTTTTAGATACCGCTAAAAATGGAATTTATCTTGAAAATAGAATTCAAGGTGTTTCCACGCCGCGACAAAGACGGTTTTTTTTAAGGGGTTCAGGTGCTCATCAAGGAAAGGTTAGTGTAAGAGATGAATTAAAAGAGTTGATTACGTTTAAGAAGCTTAACCTAATGGACAAGTGGCCGCTGCGAGGACCCATAGATATTATTTTTTGTCGTAATGTCGTGATTTACTTTACTAAAGATACTCAAAAAGTGTTGTTAGATCGTTTTGCTGGATTAGTTGCCCCCGATGCTTATCTCTTTATGGGGCATTCCGAATCGCTAAACACGGTCACAGATCGTTTTGAGTTAATCGGTAAAACGGCTTATAGGTTTGTTCAATGAGTGCTGTAGGGACTAGTCCTAATTATATATCAAAGCCTAGTAGTCGGCCTCCTTTACCGTTGCCCGGTTTCGAGCATATCGATCGGTATTGGGATAAGACGCGCGGAAAATATGCCGCGAAAATTCATCCCGGCGAGCTCTACGTTAGCAATAGCGGCGAACTCGTAGCAACGGTATTAGGTTCATGTATATCGGCATGTATTCGTGACCCCGGTATGGGGATTGGTGGAATGAATCATTTTATGCTGCCCAAAACGAATTCAGGTAATGTGTCCGCTACAGATGTCAGTTGCGATAGTGCGCGTTACGGAAACTATGCTATGGAAGCCTTGATCAATGCGATTATCCGTTTTGGAGGAGCCAAGGAGCGTCTAGAAGTTAAAGTTTTTGGTGGTGGTAAGGTCATGGCGAAAATGAGTGATATTGGTATGAAAAATATCACGTTCGTTCATGAATACCTTGAACTTGAGGGCATGAAGCTGCTTGCCGAAGATACGGGTGGTCTTCATCCGCGTAAGGTAATTTATGATCCGGTGTCTGGAAAAGTCGGCGTAAAAAAACTTAAAGTCATGCACAATAATACTATTGCTGAACGCGAAACACGTTATCAAAGCGAACTCGAAACGAAACCAGTCGCGGGTGAGGTTGATCTTTTCTAGCGACTTATTATGGCTCAATCATCTCCCATACGTGTACTGATTGTTGATGACTCGGCTTTGATACGTCAGTTGCTGACTAGTATTTTGTCCGAAGACGAAGAAATAGAAGTCGTTGGTACAGCCAATGATCCTTATATCGCACGAGATAAAATCAAGATACTACAGCCTGATGTGATTACGCTGGATGTAGAAATGCCGCGGATGGACGGTATTACTTTTCTGACTAACCTGATGCGCTTACATCCCATGGCAGTTGTTATGGTTTCTTCACTGACTCATAAAGGTGCGGATGTCACCCTGCGGGCACTGGAGTTAGGTGTGCTAGATTTTGTCACTAAGCCTGATCTTGATGTGGCACGTATGCTGGATGCCTTTTCAGAAGAAATTATTACCAAGGTTAAAACGGCGGCAAGGGTGCCAGCGAGGATTATAGAAAATAAATCAGAGTCAGCAAAAAAAATTATTGCTCAACACGGAGATTCGCCTAAGGTTACCAAAGGTTCAGGGCATTTCAAAACCACAGACAAGGTGATTGCCATTGGCGCCTCAACCGGCGGTACAGAAGCGATTAAAGAGGTCTTAGCCGCGTTGCCCGCCGACGCCCCTGGTATCGTGATCTCACAGCATATACCACCGCTTTTTAGTACGTCGTTTGCGGCAAGAATGAATGATTGCTCTCAAATGGAAGTGTGCGAGGCGCAGGACGGACAGCAAATTTTAAATGGTCATGCGTATATTGCGCCTGGGAGCCAACACTTAAAAGTGGTTAGAGATGGCGCGCGCTTTATTTGTCGCCTAGATGATGGGCCACCAGTAAACCGTCATAAACCCT
>CAYUVE010000131.1:0-6298 GCA_964447985.1 uncultured Thiotrichales bacterium | reverse complement strand
TTACAGAACAATGACTTATGTGATGTTCTAGCCTAGTGGTCGCTACGGATCAAAGAGTAAGTTTCGCTCAATTGCGTATCAGCTTCATCGATGACGGATTGAATTAACTCTGCCGCGCAATTCGCTTGTTCCCAGGCGGCTTCGTCCAGCTTTGGAATGACTTCTTCTGAGCTGGCTTGCAAGGCAGTGGTCACTAAGCTTGCTAAGTGGATGATGGCGGTGTCTGAGCTGTAGTCGCCATGGTTAGACGGGAATAAGTGATGCTCTACGGCAGTTTCTAGGCTCTCGGGTAATTTCCATTGGCGTATGAGTTCGCCACCTACATCGGCGTGGTCGAAGCCAAAGACATCGCGTTCGGCTTGATAAAGGACTTCACCATTAAATTGCGCGCGACTAATCGCTTCACGAGACAGTTCAGGTGTTTTTTTGTACAGCACCAGCGTGCCGATTTTATGTAACATGCCGGCGACAAATAGTCTTTCACGGTTTGTGCTATTTACGCGCGTGGCGATAGCACGTGCGACGAGACCACAATAAATGCTTTGTCGCCAAAATTGTGTCATATCCACTAAGTCTTCAGGGATGCCTTTAAACATGCGCGTGACAGAAGTAGCCAGCACCAAGTCGCGCAATTCTTGCAGGCCTATGACGGCGATAGCACGGCTTACTGTAGCAATTTCCGATGGGAAGCCATAAAACGGGCTGTTAACAAGTTTTAGAAGCCTAGCCGTTAGACTAGGATCAGTACTAATGACTTTGCTGATATCATTAACCGAGCAATAGGGGTCATCAATAAGATCGTTGATTTGGCTGAATATCTCTGGCAGCGAATTGAGCTCGACGCTGCCAGTAATGAGTGCTTTTGGGTTGAGTGTAGACATATGCTTATTTGTTTTTATTTAACCAGGCTTGCTGCAGCGATTTAACAAATGGGTGATCGCTATCGTTTTCGCGAAATCGCTGTTGCATTGTATGCAAAATTTCGTCATCAATTTTCTTGTCTTCGCTAGCTATTTCGGGTTCTTTAACTTCAAGTTCTTCGATGTTGCGATTTTTCAGAATTTCGATATGTCGTGCCGACAATGCTGAGCCTGCAGTAATCAGTACTTTGTCACCGGGTCCAAGAATATCGCTGCTGAGTATCATCCCTGGTTCGACTTTGCTGAGTTCTATTTGCGGCATGAGTGTTTTACTTTCGTTATGATTATAGTGTTTATTTGCTAAGACTTCGGTGCTTAGGTTTATCTCGGTGACTCAATACATATCGGGATGGCGCTTGGAAAACTTAAATAGGTGGGCTGAAAGCCATGAGCTGGTGGGGAAAAATTGTCGGAGGTGCATTTGGTTTTGCCTTAGGTGGGCCTTTGGGCGCATTGCTGGGTGTGGCGCTGGGGCACAATGTTGATCGCGGATTGAAGCAATTTAAAGTCATTGAAGGTGGTGTCGGCGAGGGCTCGCATGAGCGCACACAAATGGCGTTCTTTACCGCCACCTTTGCCGTAATGGGGCATGTTGCCAAAGCTGATGGGGCGGTGTCAGCGGCTGAAATTGATATGGCTAAACAGGTGATGCAACGTATGAACCTTGATGCCGATCAGCGACAATTAGCGCGAGACTTGTTTCGCCAGGGACGTGACGATACGTTCCCGTTACAGGAGGTGCTGCAACAGTTTCGCAAAGAGTGTCATCGGCGTACGACTTTGTTGCGTATGTTTATGGAGATTCAGCTTTCCGCTGCCCACTCAGATGGCCAGTACAGCACGGCTGAGCGAGAGATGCTACAGGGTATTAGTCGTGATATTGGTTTTTCTGAGCATGAGTTTATTCATCTTGAATCCTTGGTTAAGGCGCATTTCTCCTCGACAGCATCGGGTTCTGCGCAGCAGCCCACCTCGTTGGCTGAAGCCTATGCTGTTCTAGATGTGGCTGAATCAGCAAGTGATGCTGAGGTGAAGAAAGCCTATCGTCGTCTGATTAATCAACATCACCCGGATAAGCTTGTCGCCAAGGGGTTGCCCGAAGAGATGATGAAACTGGCTGCTGAGAAAACTCATGAAATCAAACAGGCTTACGACGCTATCAAGGCTAAGCGCGGTATGCGCTAGGCGAAAGTTATCGAGCTTGATGAGCTATAATGATGCTATGTCAAATGTTTGGACAATAAAGAGGTTGCCATGGGTTTAGCGCTGAATAAGCGACCTGGAATGACACTGTTTTCCTCTGTCTTATGTCCACGTTGCCATCGAACGCGTTTTGCCGCGGCAGAAAAAAATATCACCATCGATGTTGTGGATGTTGAAGACGGTGATTTTCCCGAAGACTTATTAGAGCTTAATCCTTATCAAACTTTGCCGACTCTGCTTGATCGCGAGCTAGCGCTGTATGAATCGGGTTTAATCGTTGATTATATCGACGAGCGTTATCCGCATCCGCCGCTGATGCCGATTGATCCTGTAGCTAGGGCAAAAACACGTTTAATGCTTTACCGTATAGAGCATGATTGGTATGGTGCTACCGATGTGCTCGAGCGCGGAAATGGTGATAAGAAATCGGCACAAGATACTATCCGTGATGGTTTGGTGGTGTTGACGCCGATATTTGACGAAACACCATTTTTTATGAGCAATGAATTAAGTATTATTGATTGTTATTTGGCGCCACTATTGTGGCGTTTGCCGCATTACAATATCGAATTGCCTAAGGCTGCTAAGCCCGTTTTGCATTATGCTGAACGGATGTTTGCTAGGAAAGCTTTCCAAAGTAGCCTCTCAGCTCAGGAACGAGAAATTTGTTAGTGAGAATAATTTTATGACGACTCAGCCAATGTCTTCGTCGCGACCGTATTTAATACGTGCGCTTTATGAATGGATTAGTGATAACAATTTAACGCCTTATGTTTTGGTCAATGCCGAAGCGCCTTCGACGGTAGTGCCTCAAGACTACGTCGAGAACGGAAAGATCGTTCTTAATATTGGCGAACAATCTGTTCAAGGTTTGAATTTAGGCAATGATGTTGTTGAGTTTAGTGCGCGTTTTTCTGGTCAGGCAATGCCGATCAATGTGCCGGTGACGGCAATATTAGCGATTTACGCCCGTGAAAATGGTCAAGGTATGGTCTTCAATGAGGAAAGTGATGGAACGCCGCCGACCTCACCAACACCGCCAAAATCAGGTGCAGGTAAACCACACCTGACTCTGGTTAAATAGGTAGGCCTTAAGTTGTCTCAGGCTTTTTTTCTATATATTCAAATATTTTAACTACGCGTTTCACGCCTTTGATTTTGCTCGCGCGTTGCGCTGCACGGTCGCCTTCGTCACGGGTAACAATCCCCATTAAAAACACAGTGCCTTTTTCGGTGACGACCTTAACGTGAATTGGATTCAGGTCTTTCTCGCCAGTGATGGCTGTTTTAACTTTGGTCGTAATCCAGGTGTCGTTTGACCCTCTGCCAAAGGATTTCTTATCACCAATGGTAACTTCATTATGTACACGAGATACTTTGCCGATTTGCCTGGCGATCGTGGCGGCACGTTGACGCAGGTTTTCGTTGGGTGCTTCACCAGTTAGCAATAGTACGGTGTTATAGCTTGTTGGTCGAATTCTTGCTGTTTCGTTGAGTCCTTCATCTTTATTAAACAAGTCGTTAGCTTTGAATTCAATGGTTTGGTCTTCGACAACTGTGCCGGGAGTACGACGTTCGACGGCTACAGTAGTAACACCAGCTGCCGCTCCGGCTACGATGATGGGCGCGCATGCGTATTGGCTCAGCGATAGTAATAAGATGATGGCTACTGTTAAAAATTTATTCATCAGCTAAATAGCTCCTCTTAACTCGTTGTGGGTAAGCATAAATAAATCTGGTTTTCTCAATCAAGCTGCGCGTCGAAGGCATTTTTTACCCATTCAATTTTAGCATTGTTAAGATCAATTTGTTTGTCGCGGTTTTCTAAAGATATTATATCGAAGCGCATGGCGTGCTCGTTGGTTAGCTTGTTTTCCTGTGTATAACAAAGTGCGGTGCGTGTAATGCGTTGTTGTTTTCTAAAATCAATGGTTTCTGCTGCAAAACCAAAGTCGCTATTACGGCGATAGCGTACTTCGACAAATATTAGCTCGTCGCCGTCTGTCATGATTAAATCAATTTCTCCCCAGCGGCTGCGATAATTGCGCGTTTTAACTTTCAATCCTTTGGCAGTTAAATAGTTTGCCGCCAAAGTTTCCGCATCATTACCCAGTTGAGTGGTGTTCGCCGAAGGGCTCATGGCAATGAAGGCGTGAGTAAGGGCGAAGTCTCATCGACGGAATCAGCGAGTCTAATCGGAGTGCCATTGCTAATCTTTGCCCAAGAAAGCTGACGACGTAAACGCCGTTCAGTATCCATGCTGATTAAGCCGGTTTGGCCTTGATAAGAGTAATATTGTGATTGTTGCAATGAGTTAAGCTCAGGGATGACTTTAAACGCATCAGCGCCTAGCGCATATAGCCGTAACAAGCTTTGGCTGTTTTGTGGCCATAGCTGGGCTACTTGTTGACGTAGGGTCGAAGATTTAGGGTCGATAGTCCAAAGCGTATCGCAAAATTGTATACCGTTAATATCGCGATCGGCGTTAGCGTCTAGTACACCGCTATAAATATGAGAGCTGGCATACACGGGGACATCGCTAGCATGATGAAATTTGAGCTGTGGTTTCAGTAGGCGGCCTTGACGGGGGAACGCAGCGAGAAAAATAAAATCAGCGTCGTGGCGTCGTCGTGGCTCGAAATGCAACTCTAAGCCTAGTTGCTGTTGCAGGCCGCGTTTGCGAGATTGGCTTTCATTAAGTTGCAAGACACTACGTAGCGGGCGTGAAAAATCACTGGCTTTGGCATCATAGTCCTTGCTATCAACTAATGTGCCGCCCAGTGACTGCCAATGATCAGCGAAGGCATTTTGCATGCGTTCTCCCCAGTTGCCTGCTGGAGTGAGTGCGATAGCCTGGGTATGGCCATCGTTCCAAGCGCGTTCGGCGACTTGGCGTGCTTCATCCTCTGGTGAGAGGCCAAATTGAAAAAGCAGGCCATGTGTGTCGGCGTTAGTCTCTAGATAATTGAGTGCTAGAACGGGAATAGACAAATCTCTGCGTGCTGCGAGTGACTCAATCGCTTTTTTGCTTAGCGGGCCAATGACAAACTCAGCGCCCTCATCAACGGCTTTTTGGTAGACAGTAAAAATATCGTCGCGCACTTGGCCATCGCTCTGTTGGTCACATCATAAATGCGAATGCTAGGCGAGTTATTATGGTCAGACTGATAGTAGGCCGCTAGAAAGCCGTCACGTATCGCTCGAGCAGCATTTTGTAATGGGCCTTGTAAAGGCAGCAATAGCGCTATGCTTGATGGTCGATAGGCTTCTTGGTTTTGCAAAGCCAATACACTGTCTACAATGGATGTGTCAGCAGGGTGATTCGGGAAAAAACCACGCCATTCATTAATACGCAGGGTGGCTTGCTGAGCAGAATTACGCGCAATAATCGCCAGTTGTAGCCAGCCGAGTACATCGGAATCAAAAGCGCTAGCCTGCGCCAACTGTAATTCTTCTATCGGAGCGCGCTGTAATAATTGCCACAGCGTTTGTTGATTAAAGCGGCGAGTGTTTTCGTCATCTAGTAGTTTATCGAGAGCGATATGTGAGCGAGCAGCGGAGACTGGTCGATTAAGTGCGTTAAATGTTGTAATGCGAAGCTTATGTATTTGTTGTCTCGTCGTGGTATCAGTTTGTTCGGGTATGTCGAAGTCAAGAGCCGCTTGTGCTCGGCTTGGGTCACGTTCTTCAAGAGCGAGTTGCGCGACTAAGAGCTGGCGCTGTAAAAGTTGCTGTGTTGAGAGTTTGTTAATATCAAGTTGCGCTAAGGTTTCGCTGCTGGCTTGGCCTTGGCCAGCTTTGAAATAACTTTGTGCGGCTTTTATTAACCATTCATTTTTTAGATTAATATCAGTATTGTCTACAGCCAGTTGCTGATAAAGTTGTGCCGCTTTGAAGTAATCACCAGCTTGTTCTGCGGCGAAAGCTTGGTTGCGCAGTTGGCTGCTAGGGTCATCAGGCTTAACTGTAGTATTGGTGCAGGCGTTTAATACCAACATGCTCAGTAATAAAAGACCGGCCAATGTAGAGCGGTAGACAACATGAGTTCGAAGAGAAGTGTCGATTTTTTTATTGCTGCGTGAGAACAAGCGGGGTCCTAATGAAGTTTGTTGGCTTAGCGTCACGTTAGCGTGCAGGAGGTAATAGTGTCAATCGTCTCTGGCACCTTATATATA
>CAYUVE010000130.1:0-6299 GCA_964447985.1 uncultured Thiotrichales bacterium | reverse complement strand
ATAAGCACGCTGACAAATCGAGAGCGTTTCCCTGACGTTGTGGTCTGTTATCAAGATCCCGATATTCCTTTCGCTAAGATGTCTGATTATTCTTTGTATATCGACCACCGAAATTGGATCAACACCCGCAAACGGCTCATCCAGCAAAATAAATCCTGGATCACTGGCCAAAGCCCGTGCTATCTCCAAGCGACGCCGCTCACCACCTGATAGAGATAAACCTTGCGAATCGGCCAGATGTGATAAATTGAACTCATCAAGCAAGGCTTGCAAACGTTCCTTACGTGCCTCAGCTGAAAAACCCTCCTGGGTCTCGAGGATGGCATTAATATTATCTGTCACACTTAGCTTGCGAAATACCGAGGCTTCTTGCGCTAAATAACCTAGCCCTAGGCGGGCGCGAGCATGCATAGGCAAACTCGTTACATCATTGTCATCAATGAGTACCTGACCGGCATCGGCAGCAACCAAACCAACTATCATATAAAAGCAGGTGGTTTTACCCGCACCATTGGGACCGAGCAAACCCACTACTTCGCCACGACTAAGCTGGAGCGAGACTTGATTCACGACCTGGCGTGAACGATAGGCCTTGGCTAAACCAACTGCGCTTAAAGTTTGCATAGAAAAATTATAAGAAGGCCATTTCGGTGTAATAACGCGATACGTCTATGGATTTGAATTACCCTCAGCGCTATCTCCACCATTATTATTTAGCGTTTCGGGTTGAATAATGATTTTTATGCGCTCGCTACCATCGTCCGCACGCTTGGCATAGACTTTTTCATTCACTGTGTCATAACGCAGAAAATTACCCCTAAAATCATCACCATCACGGGTTAAGTGAGCCTCATTACGCATGATTAAAATACCATCGGAAACACTGTAATGAATGTGCTTAGCGTCACCAAAAATGGGGCTCTCATTTAACTCCAGCTGTTGTTGAAATTTGGCTGGCTTACCCACCGATGTCAGAGAACTAAACTTCCTGTCTTTGGTTTTTATTGTCACCTCATCGCCACGTATTTCCATAGTGCCTTGTTTGATTAAAACATTACCGCGATATATGCCTATGCCTTGTGCTTCATCTAGATCGGCGTTATCAGCTTCGACATAGACCGGCTGCTCTCTATCCGACTGTAATGCACTAACAGGCATAGCCAATAGTAAACACAATACTGCATGAACACTATGAGCCAGGAACTTCATACAGCCCCCTTACTCTTTCCTTTAAAAATAAACGGTTTTCAGCAAAACGTGCGCGCATGCCTATGGACTCCGTGACACCACTATCAGCAACAATCACTGCTTCAGCATCGGTGACAGCGATATCTTTAACCAAGTCAACATCAACATCGGTAGTGTCAATACGAATCGCTTCATGCATCGCATCACGCTCGCGTATGGCAACGACATCTTCTTTCAGCAACAAAGTATTACCATCCGCCGATATCCAGCCACGTTTAGCGTCTACCTGCCAGGGAGGCGTAACATTATTATAAATGATGACATGAGGTTGTTCGACGACAGATGTTTTATCGTCAGCATAGTGCAATAACTCTGGCGCGAACATTCGCTGACGAGGCTGACCATTAATATCCATGGCGACCGCCTCAAAGTTCTCAATAGTAAAATCGGGAATATGCGGAACACTGATATCTGTTACCGCAGGCGCCGCATCACGTATTTGTCCGCGTAGCCATAAACTTACGGCAACTAGCACCAATACGAATGCAATAATAAGTAAATTACCGCGATTAACTAAGCGTGCCACAAGCTTCAGCCTGAGTTATTGCAGATACGACTTCAACATCGTATCAAGCTTACCATGCGCGTGCAGCAACATCTCACAAGCATCGCGTGCTGCGCCCAAACCACCGTTTTTTTCGGTTATCCAATGCGCATGCTCTAACACCATAGGATGCGCATCGGCTGTGGCGATTGCCAAACCTACTTGCGACATAACCGGCAAGTCGACAACATCATCTCCCATGTAGGCAACCTGTTCCGCATCCAGCGATAACTTTTCTAATAACTCTCGATAAGCCGGTCGTTTATCCCGCTGTCCTTGGTAAACCAACTCAATACCCAGATTTTGCATACGATACTTAACCGTTTCAGATTGACGACCCGTAATAATAGCCATCTCGACACCACCATCATGCAACATCTTAATGCCGTGACCATCGCGCGAGTGAAACGCCTTTGACTCAACACCATTATCATCAAAATACAATCGACCGTCAGTTAAGACACCATCAACATCAAAAATCAGCAAACGAATATTGGCAGCGCGTTGTGCGACATCATCAGAAAGCTTCATTATTTCCCCCTAGGCAACGCCAGCTTTGAGCAAATCATGCATATTAAAGGCGCCAACCACCTTATTATTCTCATCAACGACAGGGAAAGAATTAATCTTATATTCTTCCATTATTTGTAAAGCTTCCGCCGCCAACATAGCCGGCTCTACCGTCTTACAATCTTGCGTCATCACATCCTTGACCTTTGCTTGATGAATACCTTGGCCATTATCAATCAGCCGTCTCAAATCACCGTCAGTAATCAAACCAACGACCTGCTTTTCCTTATTAATTATCACTGTCATACCCAAACCTTTTTTAGTCATCTCGAGCAACGCCTCATGAAAACTTGCTTGCTCTGATGTCAAGGGTATGGCATCACCGCTACGCATTACCTCGGACACATGCAATAACAAACGCCGCCCCAACCGACCACCGGGATGCGAACGCGCAAAGTCATCGGCTGTAAAGCCACGCGCCTCAAGTAACGACACCGCTAAAGCATCGCCCATGACTAAAGTCGCAGTCGTGCTTGATGTCGGCGCCAAACCCAAGGGGCAAGCCTCTTCTTCTATAGCAATATTGAGATGAACGTCAGCCAACTCGGCAATCGTCGATTTAGCATTTCCCGTCATGGCAATAAGCGGAACATGCAGCCGTTTGATAATAGGCAGAATAGTGACAATCTCGTTTGACTCACCCGAGTTGGAAATCGCCAAGACCACATCATCCGCAGTAATCATACCGAGATCACCATGACTGGCTTCACCTGGATGAACAAAAAATGCAGGCGAGCCAGTACTTGCCAAGGTCGCTGCAATCTTATTCCCAATATGGCCTGACTTGCCCATCCCAAGAACAATAATGCGACCTTTACATTGCAACATTAATCGACATGCCGCGACAAAATCATCGTCGATACGTTGTTTCAACAAAGCAACTGAGCGCATCTCGGTATCGATAACCGCCGTCGCAAGCTGTTTGAGTTTAGCTTCGTCCATATTCTTAGGCTGTGATCACCACAGATTGATAATAGAGCAACACCATATAGGCAATGAAGGCGCCAAACAATAGTCCACCCTCCCAACGCATAATATAACCTGGCTTACGCAAACCAATCGCCATCAAAAATAAGGCAACCGTCAAAGCCAGCGTAATCGGCGCATCACGATATAAGACTTCTTTTGCATACGTCCCTGGCGCAAATAAGGCCGGCATCGCTAACACCAAAAGAAAATTAAAAATATTAGAGCCAACAATATTGCCAATAGCTAAGTCATCCTCACCCTTCAGCGCACCAGTAATCGACGCCGCCAATTCGGGCAAGCTGGTACCAATAGCAACAATAGTCAAACCGATCACTAAATCACTAACGCCCAAAGCAATGGCAATGTTCACTGCACCCCAAACCAAAAGCTTGGCACTGCCAACAAGTATCAGCAGACCGACAACTAACCAAACCAAAGCTTTGGCCAAAGAGCCTTCTTCTTTTATTTCTTCGTCAAACTCGGTTTTGATCGGGTCAGTGGCCGATGCCTTATGCGATAAGCGCACTAATACGCTCATCACGATAACCATTGCGACCAATAAGATGATGCCGTCGATTTGACCAAGCGCACCGTCAAACATCAATGCAATAACGAGAACATTAATCAGCAACAAGATCGGCAATTCACGACGCAAGGTCACTGATTTCACCGCAAGCGGTGTTACTAGCACGGTTACACCTAACACCAAAGCGATATTAGCAATATTAGAACCATAGACATTACCAATGGCCAAGCCTGGGTTATCTTGCAAAGCGGCAGATAAAGCCACCAAAGCTTCGGGGGCAGAGGTACCAATACTCACTATCGTTAAACCGATCAGTATCGGTGGGACTTTCATGTGCACAGCCGTTTGCGCCGCACCAAAAATAAAACGATCAGCACTCCAGACCAATAAAGCCAAGCCGGCTACGACAGCAGCAATGGAAACCCACATACTAAGCAAACCCAAAATTCAATAAAATGCCGACAAACACTGCTACACCAAACCAATTATTGTTTAGAAAAGCCTGAAAACATTTTTCTGACTCTCTCTGACGCGTCAACCACAATTGATAAACGACCAACAAGCCTGCCACAAATAATCCTAGATAATATAAATTACTCGCTGCAATCGTTATTCCCAAGAAAAACAATAACAATACGACGATTGTATGTAACATAGCGATAATTAAGCGATCGAAATCACCAAATAAAATCGCTGTAGATTTAACCCCGATCTTTAAGTCGTCTTCACGATCGACCATCGCATAGTAAGTATCATAAGCAACAGCCCACAATACCGTTGCAAAAAATAAAAGCCAGGCTTCAAGTGGAATATGACCACGAATAGCAGAAAATGCCATAGGAATCGCCCAGGCAAAGGCAATACCTAAAACAACTTGTGGTGTACTGATAAAGCGCTTAGTAAAAGGATAGACAATGGCCAATAATAACGCCACAAATGATAAGGCAATCGTATAAGCGTCTAAGGTTAACACTAGAATAAAGGCGAGCAGCACCAAAGCAGCAAATAAGAACAATGCTTCTTTGACACTGACTTTGCCACTGGCCAAGGGCCTTTGCTTAGTTCTCGCCACATGGCCATCGATATTTCGATCAGCAAAATCGTTAATGACACATCCCGCGGAGCGCATCAATATCACGCCCAAGACAAAGACACTTAATATATGCAGTGAAGGCATACCCTCTGCTGCCACCCACAGCGCCCACAAGGTAGGCCATAACAATAATAAGATACCAATTGGTTTATCAAGACGCATCAACCGACTGTATTGATATGCGCGACCCAGTAAGCTATCGCTCATAGTTTCTGAATCGCCGGCAAAAACATTTCTGCCACGAGCAAGGGCTCATTGGCATAGAAAAACACACTACGACGCCCCCACACTTGAGACTTTGACTTCTTCTTGGCCAAACCGACATCATCAAACATAGGGTTATCTTGCGCAACATGGGTCAGTTGCCATTGACTACGTTCAACAGAATGATCGCGAAACAATAGCTCACCCAGGGGCTTACGGCCAAGGCGTGACAAACGTAAGCCAGAACCCTGCAAACTGGCATTAGGAATAATCGTTCTAGCAAAGATCAACGGGGTACCACTGCAACATAAGACCACCTCACGTCGCAAAGCATAAGCACTATCAGGCATCAGCAATAAGCGCCGCTCATTTAATTGCGGTCGCGTCCATCCATGTTGCAATATTTCAAGATGAAAACCTTTACCACAGCAAGATTGCACACGCTGCGTTAGCGAATCGGTCGTCAGCAACCAATCCTCGATATTAGCAGGCGGTGCTTCGGCGTTTTCCAAATCACGCCAATCAGGCTCGTATTGATACTTTCCCCAACGATTACGCACACATCACCTTATACCGTTGCGAAATCCTGTGCCTGACCCAACCAACGCTTTAACAAAAGCGGCACAGCATCAGCGTGATTAGCTAACAAATCATCCGCGACACTTTTAATATCGCCCATCAAGGTCGGACTTGCATCAAGATTAGCAATACGTAAACGCATATCACCCGTCTGACGCACGCCTAGCAGCTCGCCGGGGCCACGTAGCTCCAGGTCTTTATGAGCAATGGCGAAGCCATCATTGGTTTGACGCATAATATCTAGGCGGGCACGAGCATTTTGTGAAAGGCTGCCATGATACATCAATACGCAATGGCTTTTACGCGATCCGCGACCAACTCGGCCTCGCAACTGATGTAACTGCGATAAACCGAGACGTTCCGCGTTTTCAATAATCATCAGACTGGCATTAGGCACGTCAACACCGACTTCAATGACTGTGGTCGCCACCAGCACATCAATCTCGCCAGACTTAAACGCTGACATCTGCTCGGCTTTTTCATCACCTTTCATGCGCCCATGTATTAAACCAACACGCAAGCTTGAGAGCTGCGCCGTCAGTTCCTGCGCAGTATCGGTAGCAGCT
>CAYUVE010000129.1:1420-6307 GCA_964447985.1 uncultured Thiotrichales bacterium | reverse complement strand
ATATTATTGATTTCAATGGTTAACCTCATACGTGCTTGGTTGCGGTTTTTATCTGATAGCGTGTTAGCGGCTAGAAGATTAACTTTATTGTTAGCAAAGACCGACGTTATATCATGCAACAAACCATGCCTGTCGTAGGCAACAATTTCTACATCCACGCTGTAGTGCTTATCAGATTTTTGCCCCCAACTGACTTCTATTAGTCTTTCTGGAGACTCGGCACTCAAACGCAAATAATTACTGCAATCTCGTTTATGGATACTGACACCATGACCACGTGTTATATAACCACCTATCGGTTCTCCCGGTATGGGTTTACAGCAACGCGCCAGTTGCGTCATAAGGTTGCCGACACCCTGAACATTAATATCACCCGAATCGCTAATAACGGGTTTTTCGTCAGTTTTAAGCGTTTCTAATTCAGGCTCTGGTTTATCTATTCGACGTTTTAACAATCGCTCGGCTGTATGGACGACTTGCCCGAGCTTGATTTCATTGCGACCAACACCAGCATAAAAACTATCGACCTTGGTGCAGTTAAAATGCTCGGCAAGTTGTTGCATATTGACCTGATCTAAACCTAAGCGCTCTAGTTCACGATCAACGGATAACCTACCCGCTGCCATATTTTGTTCAAAGTTTTGCTGACGTAACCAATGTTGCACCTTGCTACGTGCGCGAGCGGTTTTGATATAGCCTTGGTGTGGGTTTAACCAATCGCGGCTTGGTCCACCTCGTTTAACAGTAAGAATTTCAACTTGATCGCCGGTTTCCAAGGTATGTGTTAACGGCACCATTTGTTGATTAACTTTGGCTCCGCGACAGCGATGCCCTACTTCGGTATGAATGTGATAAGCGAAATCGACAGGCGTTGCACCTCGCTCTAAGTCAACTATCTTTCCTTGTGGCGTGATGACATAAATGCGATCGGAATAGACTTCGGACTTAAAGCGGTCAACGAAATCGCTGGCATCAGAAACCTCTTCTTTCCATTCTAATAACTGCCGTGTCCAGTTCAGTTTTTCTTGATAACTACTGTCGTGACGTTTACCTTCTTTATAGGCCCAATGTGACGCCACACCATGCTCGGCGTGCTCGTGCATATGATGCGTACGGATTTGTATTTCTACCGTGTGACCCTCTGGCCCAATTACAGCGGTATGTAATGACTGATAGTTATTTTCTTTCGGCGTTGCGATGTAATCATCGAACTCGCCGCGCACATAATTCCACTGTGAATGCACAGCACCTAAGACGCTATAACAATCGGTAATCTCTTTGACTAATACGCGAACGCCTAACACATCGTAAATTTGATGGTAATCAACCCCCTTACGCTGCATCTTTTTCCAAATGCTATAAATATGCTTAGGTCTTGCTGCTATATCAGCAATGATTCTGGCATCGCTAAGCAATTCTTCCAGGGAATTCTTAAACGCGTCTAAATAATCTTGGCGCTCGACGCGCCGCATTTCGAGCATTTTTGCCAAACGCTTATAGGTATCGGGCTCCAAGTAACGAAAAGAGAGATCTTCTAACTCCCATTTAAGCTGCCATATACCAAGTCGGTTTGCCAGTGGCGCAAAAATATCCAATGTCTCACGCGCAATTCGCTTTTGCTTAGCAGGTTTTAACGAAGATAGAGTGCGCATATTATGCAAGCGATCAGCTAGCTTGATGAGCACTACCCGAACATCCTCAGCCATCGCCAACAGCATTTTTCTTAAGCTTTCCGCTTGAGCATGCTCTTTAAGCATAGCGGGGTCATGACCGGGCAAGGCATCAATGACATCCATTTTTGTCACCCCATCAACAAGTGTCGCGATAGTAGAACCGAACTGTTCTTCGATATCCTGGAGGGTGTAAGCGGTGTCTTCAGCAACATCATGCAACAGCGCAGCAGCCACTGCTTCGTGATCCATTTTCAAGTTCGCAACGATATTAGCCGCTGCCAGCACATGCTGAAAATAGGGTTCACCTGAAGCACGTTTTTGCTCACTATGGGCGTCTTGCGCAAGCTGGCAAGCTCGTCGAATGATTTCTAATTCATTTTCGCTACGCGAAGAGGCGAGACTGTTCAACCATGTCTCAACATCGAGCCCATCGCGAGAGTTTTCCAGTGAATATGTTTCGGGTGCTTGTACCAATTTAACTATTCATTAACCACTTTCACCAACAATAGCATCGCACTTAAATAAATGCGATGACTATGTTAGAACATATTTAGCTAAATGGTTCAGGCTGCGCTTTCTGACTGTAGACTCGCAATAAGTATGCAGTCTCTTCCAGATTGCTTTGCACGATACAGCTCGGCGTCTGCATCATTAATCATGCTACTAAGATCATCGGCGATATGGTCACTTATCCCGGCGCTGAAGGTCATTTTGATTGGTTGGCCTTTCCATTGTAGGCTTAAGTCTCGTAAGTCCACTCTCATAGACTCAAGTAATACCGCGCACTCTGATGATTTGACACCCGGCGTTAAGACACAGAATTCTTCTCCACCGATTCGGGCAAGCAAATAATTTGAGAAATGCTCGTGTAAAAGTTTGGAAAACAAACATAAGGCCTCATCACCACAATCATGGCCATATAAATCATTAATTTGCTTAAAGTGATCAATATCGATAACGGCAAGACTAATGGGGGTGTTGTCGATGCAGGCATTACTGAGTAGTCGCTCGCCCTGTCGAAACAGATAACGACGATTGTTCAAACCTGTTAAATAATCTCGGTCCGCTTCTTCTTCAATTTTCTCTACTAAGTAAAGCATATCTAGATTGTGTAGTACCCGGCACAAAAGCTCTTCTGTAGAAAAAGGTTTATGAAGAAAATCATTCGCACCATGTTTGATAAATTTTACCGATAAGGACTGCGTTTCGTTCGACGACAAACCAATAATGCCAAGCTGCGTCGAGGGGAAATGCATTCGTGCTTGTTGCGCCAATTGGATACCATCCATTATTGGCATATGGTAGTCAGTCAGCACTAGCTTAATATCGTCTTCGCGACGCAGTATTTCCATACCTTGCCGGCCATTCTCAGCTTCGAAAATGATGAACCCATGCGGTTTAAGCGCGTTACGCATGAAGTTACGAGAGATACTGGAGTCGTCAACAATGAGTATTTTTTGTTGGCTGTTAATGTCTAGCCGTTTGAGTACGGTCAATGCGTACTCGTAGGAATAGCGACTTTCTTTTACGACATAATCAACAATGCCTGCATCGAACCATTGTTTACGCTTTTGTTCACTTTGCTCGGTCGTTAATACAACGGTTGGAATGGCTTTCGATAATACATATTCCAGCGCTTCTCCATTGGGCGCATCCGGAAGATGCAGGTCAACGAGGGCACCTGAGAAATTATCATGCTGATCACAAAGTAATGATGTCTCAGCAAAGCTTGCTGCAAAATAAGGAACAATACTCGTATCTTTAGCGATCAGTCGCTTTAGTATTTTTGTTATGACGCGGCTGTCTTCGACAACAAGTATTTTGTTCATTTTAAAGGTTTGCGTCCCATCAATTACATAATTAGCCTATACATGGCTAGCCCACTCTAGCAAAGGGCTCTTATCTGTACTGGTAAATAGGCGTTTTTATTAAATTATTTATCTAAATATCAGCGCACCGACTATCTTGCCATGGCTTGAATAACTTGGTCTTCTAGTTCGATGCGATCAGCTAAGGTCTCACCAAGAAATGACAAATCATCACGCAATACAGCAATTTTACTATCGTCTTTAAGCGGTTCTAAACTTTCATATTTGTCATTAAATTCAAGAATTGAGTCGGTACACTCAGAAATCTTAGGAAATGCTTTTTCAGCCACTTCGATCACAGCTCTACGACGCTCACGTTTTTCATCAAAGTATTGATAAAGCTGAAAGTGTGCCGCTGCCGTGTAATCAATCAATGATTCGCAAAAGCGCTGGATTTTTTCGGGGACTTCGGCATCGCCGACTTGTGGCGGGTGTGTTGCAATCTCGTTGTAGAGAGACAATAGTTGCGTACGGGTTATGACGAGATCATCTATAGAATTGTGTGTAACGACACGACGTTCATTTTGCATCAACTTCACCTTTATTGTTATTCACTTAATGGGTTTCAGTGGATGACCACGTTGGCGTCAAATTACCGTCTAAACACGCCCTTGATCACTCCCTAACATAGCTAATACAAATGCCATGCCAACTACTAAAAGCAAACAACACCGCAGCCACATATCGTGGCTTACGGGGTGGATTTTCAACTAGGCTTTAATGTCGATCAAAGAACCGACCAGCTCACCCGTTGTTCTGACTACTTCAGCGGATGCCTGTACCTGTCTTTCACCCTGTCTCAGATCTACGACAGCTTTAGCAACATCACCAACGGTTGTGTCCTTACGAACACTGGCATCGGCAATATCATTTGCACTTTTCTGGGTCTGAGCCAGTCCGCGCTGTATACCTAGCAGCCCGTTATTAAAAGCACCGTCTATCCTCATGGCGACTCCTATTCGGTATGCCCCCCGAAACAGGTTTATATCTATGTATAAAACCTGGGTCCGCCGACTATCTTCGTTGTTTTCACTACAACTTATCTGCTGTAGCGGCGCCAAGCCACTAAACTTTAGGCATAATTTAAAAAAATATTTGCTTAATCAAGCATATAAGTCGAGCAGCTCTTCAAGATCGTTCTCGCTGAGTATTTCTATGCCAAGTTTCTCTGCCTTAGCCAGTTTCGAGCCCGCTTTATCTCCAGCAATAACCGCCGTGGTCTTGGCTGACACACTGCCAGTTACCTTTGCTCCCAGAGCCACTAAACGCTGCTTAGCTTCATCGCGACTCATATTTTCCAAAGTGCCGGTCAAAACATAAGTATTACCGCTAAGAGATTGATTAGA
>CAYUVE010000129.1:0-1320 GCA_964447985.1 uncultured Thiotrichales bacterium | reverse complement strand
GCCAGCACATTATCAGCCGACTTCTCTGCCATGCGTTCCAAGCCAATCAATACATCCCGATCCAGCCTGTAAAGGTCCGCCACCGTCTCGACATAATCATGATCGAGTAGTTGCTCAATCAGTTTTTCACCCAAGCCGTCTATATCCATCGCTTGGCGTGACACGAAATGTTTAAAATGCTCTCGACGTTGCGCATCACATATCAGTCCACCAGAGCAACGACTTATTGTCTCTTCTTTTGTCACCGCCGACTGACAAACCGGGCACTGATCAGGCATAGCAAACAGTTCTGTCTTATCAGGCCGCTTACTGGTAACGACCTTTACTACTTCTGGAATCACATCACCCGCGCGACGCACCACTACCGTATCACCAACCCGTACATCCTTGCGCAACACTTCAGATTCATTATGTAAGGTGGCATTAGTAACCGTCACACCCCCAACAAACACCGGCTCTAATCGAGCAACTGGTGTGAGGGCTCCTGTTCTGCCAACTTGAATATCAATATCTAAAACCTGAGTTATCTCTTCCTCAGCTGGAAACTTATGCGCGATAGCCCATCTCGGCGCACGCGAGACATAGCCAAGCCTGCGCTGTAAGGCCAAATCATTAACTTTGTATACAACACCGTCAATATCGTGCGGAAGAGAGTCTCTTTTCGCCAAAATTTCCTGATAAAAATTAATACAGGAAGCAATATTCTTTAATAACTTCATTTCCTGTTGAACGGGCAAACCCCAATCTCGAAGCTTTTGAACCAGTTCGTAATGACCTAAAGGCAGTTCACCTTGCTCAAAAACACCTATTGAGTAAGCATAAAAAGATAAAGGACGTTTCGCCGTTATTCTCGGATCCAACTGACGCAAACTCCCGGCTGCGGCATTTCGAGGATTAGCAAATGTCTTTTCATCATTTGCGATTTGTTGTTTATTGAGTTTGGCTAAACCTTCACGTGTCATAAAGATCTCACCGCGTACTTCCAAACGCTTGGGAAAATCATTACCGCGCAATATCAAAGGAATCGCATCAATGGTTCGTACATTATGCGTAACATCTTCGCCCGTGCTGCCGTCACCACGGGTCGCAGCACGCACCAACTCGCCTTGTTCGTATAAGAGGCTAATTGCCAAACCATCAAGCTTAGCTTCAGCAACATATTCAAATGCACTAATCCCTAGCCTTTCACTTAGTCGTTTATCAAAGGCAATTAATTCATCATAATCAAACGCATTATCCAAGGACAGCATAGCTTGCTCATGCTGAACTTGCTTAAACGCTGCAATAGGTGCGGCACCGACACGTTGGGTTGGAGAATTT
>CAYUVE010000128.1:2136-6361 GCA_964447985.1 uncultured Thiotrichales bacterium | reverse complement strand
CCACTATCAATATAGGAGACCTTTAAGTCTTCGCCGAGATAGTTGTCGGCTGTTCTACCGAGCTTGTTACGCGCTTCCTCGGTACAGCCTGAAATAATTAATACGCTAGCGATTATTAAAATTGAAAGAATTTTCTTCATGACCTTACTCCTTTAGTAATACAACCGCGTGGACAGATATTCCCTCTCCTCTGCCGGTATAGCCCATACCTTCGGTGGTGGTTGCCTTAATATTGATATCTGATAGTTCAATAGCAAGATCAGCCGCCAGTATTGTTTTCATTTTTGGTAAGTGTGCGGCAAGCTTAGGAGCTTGCGCGATTATGCTGATATCAACATTACCTACTGTCAGTGACTTTTCTTGTAGCATAGCCATGACTTGTTTTAGTAACTCACGGCTATCGATATTTTTAAAACTATCATCACTAGGTGGAAAATGAACGCCGATATCACCCAATGCTGCAGCACCCAGCAGAGCATCACATAGAGAATGTATGACAACATCACCATCGGAATGTGCGGCCATACCTAAGTGGTAGTCAATTTCTACTCCGCCCAGTATGAGCTTTCCTCCTGCTTCAAATTTATGGGCGTCAAAACCGTGGCCTATTCGCATAATTGTTCTCTCACGCGTTTCTCGCTGCTAGATATATTTGCGCTAATTCTAAATCTTCTGGTCGCGTGACTTTTATATTATCACTATGTCCAGCTACCATTTGTGGTTGCAACCCCATTCTTTCAATTGCTGAAGCTTCGTCTGTCACCACAGCCTCATCTGCCAAGGCCTGTTCTAAAGCTTGTTTTAACATATTGAGACGAAACATCTGTGGTGTTAAGGCTCGCCATAGATCGTGGCGTGAAACAGTTTCATCAACCTGGTCCTTATCATTACAGCGCTTGACGGTATCCGCCATTGGTAAACCCAGTAAACCTCCGACCTCATGAGAGGATAAATCGCTAATTAATTTATCAAGATCACTTTGTCGCAAACAAGGCCGTGCCGCATCATGTACCAGCACCCAGTCTTCATCATTAGCAAAGCCAGACAAATACCTAAGGCCATTGAGCACAGATTGGAAACGTTCTGCGCCGCCTTCTGTTGTTTTAATATTTGGATATTGCTTGGCCAACTCCAGCCATTGTTGATCTTGCTGTGAAACTACAACGACTATTCCACTGATAGCGGAATGCTCGGTAAAACTATCCAGGGTATGTTCTAGTATGGTTTTACCAGCAATCGTTAAATATTGCTTTGGGGTAGCAGACTGCATTCTGCTACCACTGCCTGCGGCAGGGATAACAACCCAGTATTGATGGGTGGAGGACGAAGACACGCGTTATTGATTAAGGTTTTTCTACGATACGATAGAAGGTCTCGCCTTCTTTGATCATTCCGAGCTCGGTACGCGCGCGCTCTTCTATCGCGGCGATACCATTTTTTAGATCAAGTACTTCTGCATCTAATGCCGCATTGCGAGACGCTAACTCGGTGTTAATGTCTTGTTGTTGCTTAACGGTATTCTTTAAAGCCCAGATATCGCTGAGACTACCCTTCCCTACCCATAAGTTAACTTGTAGGGCACATAAGGTTAAAAACAAGATAGCCGTTAGTAGTTTCACCGAATCAGTCTTACTCCGCCTATTTAGCTAACCGAATAGAGAAGTTCGTTGCTATTAAGTACTCGACGATTAACTAAAAAAACTCGAAAATACTTCTCGTCCTGCATATTTTGCCTGACTTCCCAGCTCTTCTTCAATACGTAAGAGCTGATTGTATTTTGCTATACGATCGGAACGCGACATCGAACCCGTCTTTATTTGTCCCGCATTGGTTGCCACAGCCAGATCGGCAATAAAATTATCTTCGGTTTCACCAGAGCGATGTGATATGACCGAGTTGTATGAGGCCTTACTAGCGATACGAATGGCATCGAGTGATTCAGTCAATGTACCTATTTGATTCACTTTAATCAGAATGGCATTAGCGACGCCTTTCTCAATACCTTCTGTGAGAATGGCTGGGTTAGTGACAAACAAATCATCACCCACTAGCTGCACTTTCTTACCAATCTTCTTGGTTAATAA
Source organism: uncultured Thiotrichales bacterium (assembly GCA_964447985.1). Lineage (GTDB taxonomy): Bacteria > Pseudomonadota > Gammaproteobacteria. The sequence goes on along the minus strand of CAYUVE010000128.1, from coordinate 4,277 downwards.
GTCCCAACCGTCCCAATCATCTTCGGCCATACCATCTTCTATAGAAAGAATAGGATAACGGTCTGCCCAATCAGCAAAATAGTCGGCCATTTCTTCTGAGCTTAGTACTTTATTCTCTGAAGCTAAGTGGTATTTACCGTCTTTATAAAATTCTGACGAAGCGGGATCAAGCCCGATATAAATATCTTCGCCTGCTTTGAAACCCGCTTTGTCTATGGCTTCCAGAATAACTTCAATAGCTTCCGCGTTAGAACCCAAATCAGGAGCAAAACCGCCTTCGTCACCGACAGCGGTATTCATACCCTTGCCGTGTAAAACTTTTTTCAATGAGTGAAAGGTTTCGGCACCCATACGGATGGCTTCGGCCACGCTGTTTGCACCGACTGGCATAATCATAAATTCTTGCATATCGACATTATTGTCCGCATGCGCGCCACCATTGATCACGTTCATCATCGGTACGGGTAATACACAAGAATTATCATCACCAAGAAAACGATACAAAGACTGGCCTGAGTTTGTCGCGGCGGCACGTGCTGCAGCCAAGGACACAGCGAGTAAAGCATTGGCACCCAAACGGCCTTTATCATGGGTACCGTCTAATTTAATCATCTGATCATCGAGTGACTTTTGATCATCGGCGTCTTTGCCAATAATCAAATCGCGGATCTCTCCGTTTACCGCAGCCACAGCTTTGGTGACACCCTTACCAAGAAAGCGGCTATTGTCGCCATCACGCAGCTCCACCGCTTCACGTACGCCTGTTGATGCGCCGGATGGAACGGCGGCACGGCCAACGATGCCGTTATCCAGAATCACATCTGCTTCGACAGTCGGATTACCGCGTGAATCAATAATTTCACGTCCTTTTATGTTTACGATGGTTGCCATGGTTATACTGTTTTTCCCAAAAGATAAAAAAATGAATAAAAATAGTTAATTAGCGCGGATTATAACGCGTATTTGCTGTACCGTTATTAAATCGGTATTAAATTCTGTGATTTCAGCTCATTAAAGCCGTTTCAGATAGAGGTGCTGACTTAACGCACTGATCAAGCTCTTTGGCAACGCTAAGTAATTCTTCCATCTTACCTAGAGGCCAAGCGTTGGGGCCGTCGCTTAAGGCTTTCTCCGGATCAGGATGTGATTCCATAAATAAGCCCGACACACCTGCGGCAATCGCTGAGCGAACCAGCACAGGAACAAATTCTCTCTGACCACCCGATTTACTGCCCTGGCCACCCGGTAGTTGTACAGAATGCGTCGCATCGAAAACGACGGGGCAATGCGTGTTACGCATGACCGCTAATGAACGCATATCGGACACCAAGTTGTTATAACCAAATGACGCGCCACGCTCACAGACCATCAACTCATGATTACCTGCTTCGCGCGCTTTATTTACAACATTGACCATATCCCAGGGCGCCAAAAACTGGCCTTTTTTAATATTGACGGGTTTTCCCGCCTTGGCTACGTTTTGAATAAAGTTGGTTTGACGACACAGAAACGCTGGTGTCTGCAATACATCAACGACAGAGGCCACTTCATCAAACGGTGTGTCTTCATGCACGTCTGTCAGCACAGGCACACCAACCGTTTGCTTCACTTTCTCTAAAATCGCTAAGCCTTGTTCTATACCCAAACCACGAAAGCTTACTGTGGAAGAACGGTTCGCTTTGTCAAAAGAAGATTTGTAGATAAACGGAATCGATAGCTTATCGGCAATTTCTTTTAACTGACCTGCTGTATCAATGGCAAGCTGTTCACTTTCAATGACACACGGCCCGGAAATCAAAAAGAACGGTTTATCTAAGCCAATTTCGAAACCGCAAAGCTTCATGCATTCACTGCCTTTTTATTATCTTTTCCCTGATAAGCGATCGCTGCTTCGATAAACCCGGTAAATAGTGGATGCCCACCCTGCGGTCTAGATGTAAATTCAGGATGGAACTGACAGGCTAAAAACCACGGGTGATCTTTTAGCTCAACCATTTCTACCAACTCACCATCGATAGAATGGCCAGAAAATACCAGCCCAGCATCTTGTAAGGATTGTGTGTAGCCATTATTAAATTCATAACGGTGCCGGTGACGCTCGCAAACCGATGAAGCCTGATACATACGACTGGCCAAGCTGT
>CAYUVE010000128.1:0-2036 GCA_964447985.1 uncultured Thiotrichales bacterium | reverse complement strand
TCCTCGGCATCGATATAGTTAATATTAATTTTTGTTCGAGTCTGAATACCAGCATGGATCAGTGATTCCGATAACGACTTATAGGAATCTGTTAAATCCATGTACTTGCCGACCATGGCTATGCTGACTTCGCCGACTGAATTATCCAGCGCATCGGCAATAGAGCGCCAAGCGGATAGGTCTGCGGCATTCGCATCAAGTCTAAGCTTATCTATTACGATGCTGTCGAGATTTTGCTGATGCAAAATCTCTGGAATTTTATAAATACTGTCAACGTCGACTGCTGAAATGACCGCACGCTCTTCTACATTGGTAAACAAGGCGATCTTACGTCGCTCATCATCGGGTACCGGTTGCTCGGCACGACACATAAGAATATCTGGCTGTATACCAATGGAGCGTAACTCTTTTACCGAGTGCTGTGTCGGTTTAGTTTTTATTTCACCCGAAGCCTTGATGTAGGGAACCAGGGTAAGATGGATATACAAGGTATTATCATGACCTAGCTCTACACCGAGTTGTCGAATGGCTTCTAAAAACGGCTGTGATTCGATATCACCCACCGTACCGCCAATCTCGACCAAAGCCACATCTGCACCTTCCGCACCGATATGAATACAGCGTTTAATTTCGTCGGTAATATGTGGAATGACTTGTACTGTACCGCCGAGGTAATCACCACGCCGTTCTTTACGAATGACTTCTTCGTAAATTCGCCCTGTAGTGAAGTTATTGCTTTGGCGCATTGCGGTGCTTATAAAGCGCTCGTAATGCCCAAGGTCTAGGTCGGTCTCGGCACCATCTTCGGTGACAAAAACCTCGCCATGTTGGAAGGGACTCATGGTGCCTGGATCGACATTGATATAAGGATCCAGTTTTAACATTGTGACCTTCAGCCCACGCGCTTCTAAAAGTGCGCCGAGTGAGGCCGAGGCAATGCCTTTACCCAGTGATGACACCACACCACCGGTCACAAATACGTATTTGGTCATAAACTCAGGTTTGAAGAAGGCTCTACGTCGTAGGCTGACAAAGTACCAGATTTAGCACATTCTCTCAATTAGCGAGCAGCTTAAATGGCAAAATATCCGGCGTCGACCAATGAATATGCCAGCTGCCAGTCGATTCCTTGCTAGCAAATGGCTGACAACTACAAAACCCGACAACGGCAGCCAATTTATCATCGACGTAGATCAGCGGAATACGGTCCCGCCACCACGGTGGCACCCCCCATTCCTGAAACAAGGTTTTCAGCTCGCGCGTATGCGCCTGGCCTATCGGCTGACAACGCTCGCCACCTGTCCTAAATCGCACTTCCACCTCAGCAATATCGACTGATAGTCGCACACCACCTGTAGTCTGATCTTTCGTCGCGCTTAACTCACCATCACTTATTGGCAGTACTTGTGCTAATGGCCACGAGTAAATCTGATTCTCTGCAAGACTGGCTAAGGGTTGTGCCGCAAATATTTGATCGCGGTAGCTGCGAACTTCAACACCCGGCCAGTCGACACAGAGCTGTCGATCATCTGCACTCTGTTCCAGCTGATCAATTAACGTTGTCATACGCCGTTGGTCAGGCAAACGTAAACCCTGTGAAACCAACCAATAGCGAATAAGATTGGCGCGACGTGGTACGGTCAAAGCATTACATGCCGAACGCGATAAATTCCCATTCTCTGCTAGCACTTGTTCAAGATCAATCTCGGCAAGATTATCTAACAGCGACGATGACTCGGCACAATGTTTAGCACTGCGACTCACGGCATCTGCATACCCTGGCCACTCTTGCCTTATTAAAGGGACTACTTCTTGCCGCAAATAATTGCGCTTAAACTCGCTGCTGCTATTACTCGGGTCATCTACCCAACTAAGACTGTTCTCAACAGCATAACGCTCAAGATCTTTACGACTGTAAGCCAACAACGGTCGAATATGTTTGCCTTTCGAGTAGGGCTTTATTTCTGGCATAGACGCCAAGCCCTTAGGTCCAGCGCCTCGTAATGCCTGGATGAGACATGTGTCGGCTTGTGCAT
>CAYUVE010000127.1:0-6425 GCA_964447985.1 uncultured Thiotrichales bacterium | reverse complement strand
TGGGATTGGCTGAAACCGTTATTGATTACTTAGAGAACTCCAACTTTACTGTTGATTATGCACAAGACGGTGGTGTTGCCCTACATCTCGCTAGCGAGACGCGCTATAACGCAATTATTCTCGATATTATGATGCCAGGCATTGATGGCTTTGAAGTCTGCAAGCGACTTCGCGATGACGCTATCGACACACCAATCATAATGCTCACTGCAAGAGATTTATTAGAGGATAAGCTGCAAGGTTTCTCATTCGGCGCTGATGACTATCTGGTAAAACCCTTCGATATGCCAGAACTGGAAGCGCGAATATTAGCCTTAATAAAACGCAACCAAGGCAATCCTTATCAAAACCAATTAAGCGTGCATGATTTAAGCTTTGATTTAAAAACCATGCTTGTACAACGTGGTGGTAAATCAATCAAGCTGTCACCCACTTGCTTACGTATTTTGAAAATCTTGATGCGTGAGTCGCCAAACATTGTCAGCCGTGAAGATTTAGAACAAGAACTATGGGGAGACGTAGTACCTGACAGCGACACCCTGCGCAGTCATCTTTATAATTTACGTAAGAGTATTGATAAAGACTTTGATGTGCCTTTATTGCACACACAACAAGGCATTGGTTTTAAGGTCGAATACGTTAAAGAGCAGTGAATACTAAGCGGTACCAATAAGCTTTGCATTGGCCAAGGTAATGGCGACACTGGTTCCTTTGCCAACATGGCTTTCAGCATCTATCTTCCAGGAAAACCGTTCGCATAAATGCGAGACAATTGACAAGCCTACTCCATGACCATCGCTGCTGGTGTTAGCGCGATAAAAAGGAGTAAACGCGTGCTTGAGTTGCTCCTCATCCATACCCGTGCCGCTGTCCTTTACCACTACCCGCTTATCTTTTAACACGCTGATGATAATTTCACCTTCGTTGGTATAGTTGAATGCATTACGAATCAAATTACCAAATAACATTGCTAATACTTTTTCTGAAGCATTAATTTCTAGCAAAGCCTGTTGTTCAATTTTAATGTTTGCCTTGTGATTTTTATAAACCATTTTGAGCTGATCAACTTGCTCTGCCAATAGGTCATTTATAATTATTGCTTCTTGCTCTATGCCAGCATGTTGCTCCCTAGAAAGCATTAATAAGGTTTCCAGCAGTGCCTCCATATTTTCTACCGTGCGGCGGACACGGGATAAGGCTTTTTGATCTTGCTCTGGCAAACTTTCGTTTTTACTGAGCAAATCGAAGGAGCCTTTAATAATCGCTAATGGTGTGCGCAGCTCATGGCTGGCATCACGAGCAAACTGGCGCTCACGCGCGACAAATTCGCTGGTTCTGTTGGTGAACTCTTCTATTGCGTCGATAAGCACTACGGCGTCACCATCGGCCGAAGCGCGAATACTTGATAAATCTAGAGACGTCGTCTGAATAGCATTGATATCGACCTTGGCCATGGCATCAGCGAGTTTTACCAATGGTGATATCGCACGACTCGACTGACGATAAGCCAACCAAGAAACCAGATAAACAATAAGTAATACAATGCTTAGCGGTACAACACCAAAATAAAAGGCGAGATTTGAGACCTGCGAACCACTGAACAATAAATACAGCCTCTCGCCATCTTTATCAGAGACATAGGTAATGGGATCATCGTTATTTAATTCAACACGACCATAACCGGGTTCAAGATCACGCAGCACAGAAGGCAAGCTGTCGTACTGCCCTATGACTGCAAGATAACCCGTTAGGTTAAACGTATTCGGTGCTGGAAAATTCCGATCCGCCTGCCTGATTTGCCAAAAATGCTCAGCTTCACTCTCTAGGGCTTTTTTGACTAAAACATTTTCTACAATCTTTGCCGAAGCTAATACGCCAAAAAATGTTGCCACGCTGATCAAAGCGATCTGCATGATAAAAACTTGAACAAGCTTTTTGCGCACACCTGTGCGTTTAAGAGGCTGCATATCCTGTTCTGGCGGTGTCGAGGTTTGAAAAAACACGAAAGCTACAACCGTGGTATCCAAGGTATAAAAGGACTGGTTGTACGTTGATAATCACGGTAATCATCACCACGAGAGCGTATCGCTTGCATCTCAGTATACGGTATTCCCGTAATAAAATAGAGAAATAACAACATAACAAAAGGCGCCAACCATACCCATAGCCCACCTGCAGCACCTATCGCCAATATTGGATAAGCGAACCAATGTGACCATTCGAAAAAATAATTGGGGTGACGTGAATAACGCCACAGACCTAGCCGACAGGTCTTGCCTTTATTTTCTGGATTAAAGCGAAACCGAGTCAATTGTTGATCTGCTGTGGTTTCACCAATCAATGCTACAAGCGCGATAACGATTGCCAATGCAATTAACCAATAATTAACGGGTGATTGATTTTCGGCTATGACCCACATGGGCCATGCACACAACCAAATAAGACCTGCCTGAAATTGATAATAGAAAAAATAAAACAGTTGCGCTCTTTGACCAAAGTGTTCAGTCATGGCTTTATAGCGGCCGTCATCAGTTTCCCGCATAATTCGGCGAAAGATAAAGCTCCCTAAACGTAAAAACCATAAGCCCGCTATGAGACCCACCACAATGCGATACATCTCAATGCCGCTACCGACTAATGCATAGAATACGGAACAGACAGCAATACCCAAGGCCCAGATAGCATCGACTATCCCGCTCTTGTTGCTTCTCATCTGCCACAACCATGCGAGAAACATGACGCTGCTTGCGCCGATTGCAGTGATAGCGAGCGGACTCATTGCTACACTAATGCCTTAGATGATTGCGGCTTGTTCTGCATATAACGCGCAAACATTACCAGCAAAGGAAAAGCAATTGCCCAAGCAAATGCCAACAACAGCAATGCCATAGGCACACTCATAGTAAAGTCTAGTGCGCCTAATCTATGGCCTCCGAAATAAGACAGTGGTGCCGCAACAAAAGACAAAACCACCGCTATCACAATTTTCTCTTTTAGCCAGGCTAAAGAATGATTAATGGTCAAAGCAAAGCCGATCCAAAGAAAAACTATCCAAACTGGCGCGAAGCTTGGTAATGGGACGGGTGTTGCAAAACTTAACACCCCAAACATTGGCCATAGCGAATCCAGCAAAATACCCAACAAAATAGCGGCTAATATAAGGCGAATATCACCTAGCGCTATGCGGCTGGGTTGCAGCTGCCAAACCAAAAACAAACCCAGCACAACAAACCCTGGCCACACTAACCCACGCGCCGCTCCTAAAACACAGGCGAACCATAAAACTTGAAAGAAAACGAAATTAATAAACTTGTTAACTGTCAACGCCTGTTTCTTCCACTTTCTCAAAGCGCATATGTACAACATTGATCGACTCTTCTAAAAAGCCACCTTCGCAGTAACATAGATAAAATAACCACATACGAATAAAGCTATCGCTATAGCCTTGTTGTTTGACTTTATCGAGATTGTCGAGAAACGCGATACGCCAATCACGTAGCGTTTTGGCGTAACTTTGACCAAACTCTGATTTATCATTAACCAGTAAGGATGATTTGGCAGCACTGTCTGCCAACACCAATGCCGATGGAATAAAACTGCCGGGGAAAATATAGCGCTTTATAAAATCAACGGTATGTAAGGCTTGTAAATACCGTTCTTCGCGAATGGTGATCGCCTGAATCAAGGCAAGGCCATTTTGTTTAAGCACATTGGCGATTTTATTGAAATAGCCATCAAGATATTGATGACCGACTGCCTCGACCATTTCTACCGATACCACCTTGTCATATTGACCTTCGATATCTCGGTAATCTTTAAAAAGCACTTCTACTTTATCTTCTAGACCATGTGCTTTAACACGTTGTTGTGCTTCAGCAAGTTGTTCCTTCGAAATCGTTACGCTAGTGACTTTACAGCCATAGTGTTGCGCCGCAAATATCGCCAAGCCACCCCAACCAGTACCGATTTCAAGCAGGTGATCGGTGTCTTTCAGATCAAGACGTTGACAAATAGTATCAATCTTTCTGGTAGATGCTTGCTCAAGTGTGTCTTCATCACTCTGGTAAATCGCAGAGGAATACATCAGCTTTGAATCAAGAAATAATTTAAAAAAATCATTGCCCAAATCATAGTGTGCGGCAATATTCTTCTTACTGCCACTTTTGCTATTGCGGCTAAACCAATGCAGTACTTTCATCACCAACATTTTTGCCCAAACACTGCCGCCATCAACATCGTCGAGCACATCCATATTGCGGACGAAGATTTGCACCAGTTGTGTTAAGTCATCAACTTGCCAGTCTCGGTTCATATAGGATTCACCGGCACCAACAGACCCACCTAAGGCCAGAGAACGAAAGAACTCTGGGTTCTGGATAGTAATTTGCGCACTAAGCTCGGCAGTTTTATCACCAAAGTGATGCATGCCTTCACTGTCATAAATGGTTAAAGAAGCGTCTTTAATCAGACTGAGCTTTTTATAAAGCGCTTTTCTTAGCCAGTTATCGGTAAACAGTGGTTTTGGTTGAATATCAGCGATTTCTTGCATAATCATTTTCCTCAATAATTTTGCTATCAACTTGATTTGGATGAGAATAAAAAGGGGTGCGTTTAATAAACAGTTTTAATGCTTGCCAGTAAATACCAGCCAGCACTTTTAAACACATAAAGGGGAAAGCCATGGCTACTGCGTTTGCCTTGGCTGCCGTAAACGGGTGTTCATCCAGAACCATGGTTGCATCAAACATATTGTCCTTCTGATGCTGGCATTCCATATGGATCAAAAGACGATCATCCTGGAAACTAAATACCCAGCGATAAGCAATGTCCATTGGCATAAACGGAGACACATGAAAGTCTTTATCAAAGGCAAACTCGAGTGAACGCCTATTACACTTGGCTTGCTCAACTGACAAGACATAGGCGTGCCTCTCATTCCAGGGTGTGTTGTTAATTTGTGCAACGATGAATTGCAGGTTTTTCGACTTCTTCTCGTAACAGAAATAAAAAGTCACTGGATTAAAACAAATACCGAATGATCTCGGGTTAGTTAACATCATCACTTCGCCATCAAAGCGAATACCGTGGTGGTGTTTAATCAGCGAAACGACAGCGGATTTCAAACTGCCAGACTGGTCAGGCAAATAGTCTTGCCTGCGTATCTGCATAATGTTAAAGCGATTAAATGACCATAAGCGTGATTGCGCACAAGTAGCTTCCATATGATCCAAATCTATACCGGCCATAAATACCGAATAATCGAATTCATTTGATGTCGGCGTAAAACGTCGATGCCGTACCTTGCCTTCAAATATCGCGCTACGCATGACCGATATCCTGCTGAAACTTTGCTACCGACTCTACTGCGCTTCGGACGCCGTCTTCATGAAACCCCCAACCCCAATACGCACCGCAAAAATAAGTGTGGTTGGCACCGTTAATCTCATCTTTGCGCTTTTGCGCAGCAACGCCTTCTTTTGTGTAGAGGGGATGGTGATAGGTACGCTGACAATGGATAAGCAAGCGATTAATCTCAACCGATGGATTAAGCGTGACAAAATAATCCGTCGGCCCGTCTAAAGACTGCAGTTTGTTCATATAGTAGGTGACCGTGCATTGTGTACCACTGTTACCGTCTACCAAAGCATTCCAACTTGCCCAGGCTTTGCGGTTGCTCGGCATAACGCTTGGGTCAGAATGCAACACCATTTGGTTTTCTTGATAGGGAATAGCAGAAAGTATTTCTTCCTCAGCCGCACTGGAATCTTCCAACATCGCAAGCGCTTGATCGCTATGTGCCGCAATGAATACTTTGTCGAAGTGAGCTTCGTCATGATCGTTGGCTTTTACTACCACGGATTCATTTACGCGCGAAATCGATTCAATAACAGTATTAGTTTTGATCGACGCGCCAAAGCGATCAATAAGTTTTTCGACATAGCTACGCGAGCCATTTTTTATGGCTTTCCAAACCGGTCTGTTTTGCACTTGTAACATGTGATGATTGGCCATAAACATGACCAGGTAACGAATTGGGAACTTCTTGATTTCACATACCGGCGATGACCAAAGCGCACAAGCCATAGGATAGATATGGTCTTCGATAAACGCCTGGCTGTAACGATTCTTTGTTAAATAATCTTCTAACGATATTTCGTTATCCTCATCATCGATCAACGATTTCACTTCTCGGTAGAAGCGAAAAATATCGAAGATCATTTGATAATGACTGACGCGAAAGGTATTTTTTCTTTGACAAAACAGGCTATCAAAATCAGTGGCGGCATACTCAAGTTGCTTTGCCGGGTTACACACACCAAAGCTCATATCTGACTCTTGGTATTCAACGCCCAGCTCATTAATCAGCGTCGTAAAATGAGGGTAGTTTTTTTCGTTAAAAACGATAAAACCACTGTCTACGCGAA
>CAYUVE010000126.1:0-6443 GCA_964447985.1 uncultured Thiotrichales bacterium | reverse complement strand
TATACAACCATAATCAGATGGTATTGCTGTGAATGTTAATGGGACAGTAGTGATAATTTTTATCTTTAAACTCATTAATATGGTTTTCTAATCTTTCTTTTGCCGCTTGACTTATCACTGGCCCAATATCTGCTTCGGGATTTTCTGGGTTACCAATAATAAGCTCATTAATAGTGCCCTTTAATAGTGCAATCGTTTTGTCTGCTACCTCTTCTTGCAAATATAAGACACGCAATGCAGAACATCTTTGGCCTGCACTTAAAAAAGCAGATTGAATAACATCTCTGACCACTTGCTCAGGCAAGGCGCTACTATCAACGATCATTGCGTTTTGGCCACCTGTCTCCGCAATAAGTGTTGCAATGGCGCCTTCTCTTTGCGTTAAGCCGCGTTGTAATTGTTTTGCTGCTCGGTTCGAGCCAGTAAACGCGATACCCGATACACGCTCATCGGTACAGATGACTTCGCCAATATCGATACCTACTCCCGGTATTAATTGCAACACATCTTCAGGCACGCCTGCTTGGTGCATGAGTAAAACTGTTTCATGCGCTATTAAGTTTGTCGATTCTGCGGGTTTGGCTAAAACGGTATTACCTGTTACCAAAGCGGCAACGATTTGTCCTGTGAATATGGCTAGTGGAAAATTCCATGGACTGATACAAACAAATATCCCCTTAGCTTCATAAGATAGATAATTAGTCTCGCCGCTGATTCCCGGGAGTTTAACCGGTGTCGAATGCTTGTCTTCCATCTGCTCAGCATAGTATCGACAAAAACCGATGGCTTCTCTCACTTCGTCAATAGCATCCTGCAGAGTTTTGCCAGCTTCGACCTGTAACAAAGCGATAAATTTAGGCATGTTTTCTTGTAGTAAGTCAGCGATATTTAAGACACACAGCAGTCTTTCACTACTATCTCTTATTGACCATGCCAGAAAGGAAGTGGCGGCATTTTCTATAGCCAAAGTAACTTGCTCTTTGCTAGTAAAAGCAACTTCGCCGATTTTTGACTTTGTATCATGCGGCTTTACGGTTTGATGAAATGAGTAGGTATGTTCTTCAGCTTTAGGAATAAGAGGTTTTGCGTGCCAGAACTTAGAATAATAAGGACGCACCTGGCTAAGTAGTTTTTCTAGTTCGTTTGGATCACGAATCATAAAGCCTTTAGCGGAAGGATAGCGTAATCGTAAACATTCAGTAGGTTTAGGAAGTGATTTAGCTGATCCCGTTTTAGCTTGATCAAATGGTGAAACCAGCAGTGCATCCTCAGAGACCTTTGGATCAAATAACTGATGGACAAATGATGAGTTGGCACCATTTTCTAACAAACGGCGTATGAGATACGGTAATAATTGCTGTTGATCCCCGACAGGTGAATAAACACGATTGGTGATGTTAGGACAGTCGTCTAAGACAGCTTGATGCAGCACTTCGCCCATTCCAAATAAGCGCTGAATTTCTAAGGGAGCCGTATAGTTGAGATCTTCTGCTATTTCAATGACAGCTGCCAAGGTATAAGCATTATGTGTCGCGAAACGTGGAATAAGTTTAGAAGAAACATTTTCACTCAGCAGATAATGTGCACAGCTTAGATAATTGATATCGGTCTCGTACTTATGAGTAAAAACTGGGTAGTCTTCTAAGCCCAAAGCCTGAGCGTTTTTGATTTCTGTATCCCAATAAGCGCCTTTGACTAAACGCACGGGTATTTCGGCTTGATGTGTTTCTGCCATTTTTTTTATCTGCTGCAGAACAGATAGCGCTTTCTTAGAGTAAGCTTGTACGGCAATACCTATTTTTTTTGATTGTTTGATTGACGGATGAGCTAAACATTGTTCGAAAAGTTCAAGCGTTAGTGATTGACGGTCAGCTTCTTCTGCATCAACGGTGATATCAACGTCGAGCTTATAAGCGAGTTGTGCAAGTAACAGCAAACGATCGCCAAGGCGTTTTAAAACGTCTTGGCGTTTTAAGCCGTGAAAATTCGGATGTAAAGCAGAGAGTTTTATAGAAACGCTTTCATTGTCCTGCTTGTTAACATTATGAGCTGCGACATGATTTATGGCCTCTTGATAATCAGCCATATAGCGATCAACATCATCCTGACATAAGGCAGCTTCGCCAAGCATGTCGTAGGAATATGTCACGCGCTTTTGGCGATTACTATTACTTTGTTTAATCGCAGCGTCTATAGATTCAGCACAGACGAAATGTTGACCAAGATATTTCATGGCCTCTTTTAAGGCAGCACGAATTAGGGGTTTACTACTCTGCTTAAGTAGATCGGTAAGTGACTCGGTTAAAGTTTCTGGGTCATGGCTTTCTTCTAGCCACTGCCCCGCTAAGCTTAAGCTATTAGATGCTAACTTAGATAAAGCTGGACTATGTAGAACAAACTGCTGATCCCATTCTTGATCACTCAGTTTGTCGTAGATTAATGCATTGGCTGTTGCCGCATCTGGCACACGGATCAATGCTTCGGCTAGGCCCATTAAGGCCATGCCTTGCGGTGAACTTAAGCTAAACTGCTGTATAAAAGAGTTGAAATAATTGCTTTGCTGAGAACGAACGCTTGAGACATAGCGTCGCGCTCGGTTTTGAATGCGTCGCTCGGTGGATGCTGATAGCTTAAGCGTTGTCATTTTCCATTTGTGAAAACCTTAGGCTGTTGTTAACCCCTATTACGAATCAAAAAGCCTCTGTAATCTTCTGCTTAGCCTGTACATAAACCACGCATAGTGATGTTCCATATAGTAAATAATACGTCTAAGCGGCGACAATTGCTGTCGAAACTTTATTCTTACTGCTTCAGCTCTATCAGAGGACTCACCGCGGGCCTTGTCTGTCTGTGTTTTTGACTCGGGCAGCTGAATATAGTTGCCCCAAATTTCGTCTACGTAATGCAGATTGGCTACCTGAACTACTCGATATATGAACTCTAAATCCATCGCATAATGTTCATCAACATTATATGGGCCGATCTCGTCATGCAACGCCTTATGGTAAAAATACGCAATGGGGTTAACAGGGTGCGGGTTGATACGCCAGCCTTTTAGTAACTGCGTAAGCTTAAGCTTCTTTGGCTTGTTGATATAAACCAGATCTCCTTCGGAATTACGTACATTGCAATTACCCACAACAAAACTTAATTTGGGTAAAGACTCGAATTTCTTTTCTATACGCTGTAGTACACCTGGCTCATAGTAGTCATCAACGTTAAGTATTCCTACAATATCTCCTTTGGCCATCTTCAAGCCTTTATTCATCGCGTCAGACTGGCCTTTATCTTGTTCCGAGATGTAGCGGATATGAGCATAGCGCTCTGCATATTGAGCCAGAATTTCCGCAGTGCCATCTTTCGATCCGCCATCAGCAATAATATGCTCTACGTTGTCACATTGCTGGTCTATCACCACTTTGAGGCATGACTCGATATGAGCAATACCATTGTATACAGGTGTAATAATACTAATCATTGAACGGTAATTTTGAGCACAAAACTCTATGTTTATCTTGAGTAAAGTATAATTATCTACTATTTCATCGACAGCATATAGAACCAACTTTACTTGGAGGAAGCATGCAGTACTTACACACAATGGTTAGAGTTGCCGATCTTAAAGGTTCTTTAAATTTTTATACTGAAGTGCTGGGTTTAGTAGAAGTAAGTAGAAAGGAATCTGAGCGTGGACGCTTTACCTTGGTGTATTTAGCGGCTCCAGGCGATGAGGAGCGTGCAGCGTCTGATAAAGCACCTTTGATAGAGCTGACTTATAACTGGGATTCTGAGGAATACACGGGCGGTCGTAATTTCGGTCATTTAGCGTTTAGAGTCGACGATATTTATGCCACTTGCCAACACATTCAGGATAAGGGAGTTGTAATAAACCGACCACCACGCGATGGCCATATGGCATTTGTTCGCTCACCTGACGGTATTTCTATTGAGTTGTTACAAAAAGGCTCAGCACTACCATCGCAAGAACCTTGGGCTAGCATGGAAAATACGGGTAGCTGGTAGTGATTACATCGGGTGGATTTCTATCCCGATTAATTGCTCATCTGAGGAATGAACTCTTGCATAGAGTTTTTCAAAGCGGATTTTGCCGTTGCTAGGAAGCTCGATGAGCTCTCTAGGGGCATATGGCCCGCTCCAGCTTGGCCACTGAGCATGAAGCTGGCTCATTACTTCATCACACATTTCGCGAATAACACCGTTTTTATCGATGATAAGCTTTCCTATTTCACGCGCATCGACACACTTTTTACCTATGTAATGATGAAATAAGCAATACTTATAGGATTCAAAAACATGTAGTAATAAAGCTTCTTTTTTCCGCCGTTCTTCCTCGTTAAAAACCTGACCGTTTGCGGCGCGATACAATGCCACATAAGAATATAGTCCAGTCCGCCTTCGATACTTGACTGTACTCAGTGCAAACTCCATATCATATTTGGAGAAATATTCCTTATAGATTTTAAGATCTCTAAAATTACCATGCGGGAGCACCATTTCACGTGTCAAGGTGATGCCTGACTCCACCATCATCCGGTTGAGCAACATAGAATATTCTTCATATTGCTCTCGTAATTCATAGAGTTCTTCTGGTTGGTTATAAGAATAGACATCATCAGATACCATTTTCTTATTCTGTACATGACCATTAACCCAAACAGCCGAGTCAAATGAGAGCACCGTTTGAATTTGTTCAAACGCCCAACGCTTAAATTCAGAAAGTGGCACAGACGTGGAGCCACGATGAAGATCTAGGATAAGATCAGAAATTACTTTATCCATTTTCCCTTTCCGCAAAAACAGGCAGTACATTTCGCTATTTAGCGAAGGGATAAATCTATTACTATTATTGTGGATTTATCCCAATCTGGCAAAATGCTACCATATCCGGATAGAAACACCACTATAGTTAGTGCACAAATGATTTGAGGAACAAATCAATAAAATTAAAAAATTATAAAATATTGTTTTTATTGAATAATTGCTATTTTTTTCGAGCTAGAGTTAGGCCATCTGCAATAGGAATAAGGCTGATATCTACACGAGAATCTGAAAGCAGTTGATTATTAAATTCGCGAATGGCAACGGTATCTTCATCATTTTTATTGTCATCAATGACTGAGCCGCCCCATAGAACGTTATCCATAGCAATGACGCCGCCTACCCGCATTAGTGCAAGGCACTTTTCAAAGTAGTTTTGATAATTAACTTTGTCAGCATCGATGAAGGCGAAATCAACACTTTCAGATTCGCCATCTGCAAGCATTTGATCTAGCGTTTCTATGGCGGTTGCTAATCGCAAGTCGATTTTGTTTTCAACTCCGGCTTTTTGCCAATATCGACGCGCGATAGATGTCCATTTTTCGCTAACATCGCAGCAAGTAATTTTGCAATCATCTGCTGAGGCTAAGGCCATGGCCAAACTGCTATAGCCGGTAAAAGTCCCCACCTCAACAATCTTTTGCGGGTTGAGTATTTTTACCAGCAAGGACATAAACTGCCCCTGCTCGGGTGAAATTTGCATCATGGACATCTCGTCGAGAGCGGTCTCTTCACGCAATGCTACGAGAACCTCCGGTTCGCGTAGCGACACAGATAGAAGATAATGATACAGTTCATCAGACAAATTTAAGGTTTGTTTCGACATCGCTTACATTCACCAAGATTGATTCTAAATAGTCTAAAGATACCACGGGTGGCAAGGTGTTATACCGATCGTTTATCGCATTACAGTTATCGGAAGCAAGTCGATATCAACTTGCGGAATTGGCTGACCATTATCAAACTCTAGACAAGTACAATGAGATAAGTTGGCCAGCATTCGACAACTACCATTTGACGCTAGCATTCTTAGGAGATCAGGCTCCGGATGACCTACAGAGACTTGCTGAGCAGTTGGATTACACGGTACAGATGAATGACAATACGGCTGTCACTGCATCAGAGCTAAGTTACTTTCCTTACCACTCACGCCCAAGCGCTTTGGCAGCAATGATACACCTCGATTCAAACCTTGAACGACTCAAAAATCAGGTGGAACAAGCCTTACGCAGTACATGGGTCAGCTATGAAAAACGTAAATTTATTCCTCATGTCACCCTAGGTCGTATTCGTGGTCGTAAATCTCCGCGTCTTGCTGTACCACCAAGTTATCTTAATCTTGAGCTTAGCTGTCCTGCGCTGAGTCTTTACCGTAGCGAACGGCGAAGTGATGGCGCAATCTATACCCCGCTTTACACGATGGAAACAACACCATTAGACCAAGTCGATGATGCGTGGGGTTAACTTTCCTTGATCAATACGCAGTTTTGCCAAGCAAATAGGCAGTTTAAAGCGTCTGGGTCCAGCACTGCCTGGGTTAAGTATTAATCTTTCATCTCCGTAATCGATTAAAGGTTTATGTGAGTGCCCACAGATAATCACAT
>CAYUVE010000125.1:0-6531 GCA_964447985.1 uncultured Thiotrichales bacterium | reverse complement strand
GTAAATAATAATGAAGTCGTGATTGTTGATGAATTTACCGGTCGTACTATGCCCGGACGTCGCTGGTCTGACGGCTTGCATCAAGCTGTAGAAGCCAAAGAAAACGTTTCTATCCAACAGGAAAATCAAACCTTAGCTTCAATTACCTTCCAGAACTTTTTCCGTCTTTATGACAAATTAAGCGGAATGACCGGTACAGCAGATACTGAGGCCTTCGAGTTTCAACAAATCTATGGTCTAGAAGTTGTTGTCATTCCAACTCATCGTCAGGCAGTACGCGATGATATGGGAGATCTAATTTATCTCACCGCGAAAGAAAAATATGACGCGATTCTGGAAGATATAAAAGATTGCTACGAGCGTAAGCAGCCTGTTTTGGTCGGGACGGCTTCGATTGAAACGTCTGAGTATCTATCCGGTTTATTGGCCAAAGCAAAAATTAAACATGAAGTACTTAACGCCAAACAGCATGAGCGTGAGGCCGATATCATTGCTCAAGCCGGTAGTCCAGGCTCAGTGACCATTGCCACCAATATGGCCGGTCGCGGTACCGATATCGTCTTAGGCGGTAATCTGGATGTGGCCTTAAGCAAGATTGATGAAGCCGACGAAAAAGCCCGAACCGCAGCCAATGATGAATGGCAGTCTTTGCATCAACAAGTTTTGGAGTCGGGTGGCTTGCACGTGATTGGTACTGAGCGCCACGAGTCACGTCGTATCGATAACCAGTTGCGTGGCCGTTCGGGTCGCCAGGGTGATCCTGGGTCAACACGTTTCTATTTGTCATTAGAAGACAACTTGATGCGTATTTTTGCCTCTGAACGCGTTGCTGGCATGATGCAAAAGCTAGGCATGCAAGAAGGTGAAGCCATAGAACATGGTTTGGTCACCAAGGCGATAGAAAACGCACAACGCAAGGTTGAAGGCCATAACTTTGATATTCGTAAGAACCTGCTCGAATATGATGACGTCGCCAATGACCAACGTAAAGTTGTCTATGAACAACGTAACGACTTAATGGATAGTGATGATATATCTGAAACGATCGAGGCGATTCGCGAGGACGTCATTAACGAAGTGATCAGTCAGCATCTGCCGCCCGGAAGTTTGGAAGAACAATGGGATATTTCTAATTTAGAGAAAGACCTAGAGCAAAATTTTGCTTTGTCTCTGCCGATTCAAACATGGCTCGACGATGACGACGGCTTGCATGAAGAGCCTCTGCGCCAGAAGGTTGTTGAGCAGATCGTAGAGTCCTATCAAGAAAAAGAATCCCAGGCCGGCCCGGAAGCCATGCGTCACCTAGAAAAAGCAGTGATGCTTAAGGTGTTGGATACGTTTTGGAAAGATCATCTGGCGGCGATGGATCACTTGCGTCAAAGCATTAATTTGCGTGGCTATGCTCAGAAAAACCCCAAGCAAGAATATAAGCGTGAAGCTTTTGACATGTTTAATAGCTTGCTGGAACGTATTCGACATGAAGTAGTGTCGATTATCAGTCGTATTCAGTTGCGTGACGAAGAAGATGTAGAAGCTATCGAAGAGCAACGTCGCCAGCAATCACAAATGCAATACCAGCATGCTGAAAGCTCTGCTTTGCCTGATGCGGGTGGTAGCTCTGATGAACAGTCTCGTCAGGAACAGAAAGGGCATAATCCATTTGTTCGTCAGCAACCCAAGGTGGGTCGTAATGAGCCCTGTCCTTGTGGCTCCGGCAAGAAGTATAAGCAGTGTCATGGTAAATTAGCCTAATGTATGTCTAATATTTAGGTAGCGCTTAACTATTTCTAATGACCACGAGTCATAAGCCCATTGTTGCAGAACCTGTTGCTAGACCCATCAAAGGGGTGAGTCTGGCGACAGCATGCGCTGCAATAAAACAAACTCAAAGAGATGATGTGGCTTTGCTTGAGCTTGGCGAAGGGTCAAGTTGTGCCGCAGTGTTTACGCAAAACCGTTTTTGTGCTGCACCTGTGGCAGTCGCTAAGCGCCATCTTAGTCAGTCAACACCGCGCTATTTATTAATAAATAGTGGCAATGCTAATGCCGGCATGGGTGAACAAGGCATGGTCGATGCCTTGGATAGCTGCCAAGCTGTAGCTAATCAGTTCGCCTGTGAAAAAGAATCGGTGCTGCCGTTTTCAACGGGCGTTATTGGTGAGCGACTTGCGGTAGGAAAGATCTCTAGTAAGTTGGATCAACTAGCCAACGGCTTGTCTGAGAATAATTGGCCAAATGCTGCGAGAGCAATTATGACTACGGACACCGTTGAGAAAATCGCATCGGTTGAATTAGCGTGTGGTGATAAGACACTTAGCGTGACAGGAATGGCTAAGGGGTCGGGAATGATTCATCCCAATATGGCGACTATGCTGGCCTATATCGCAACCGATGCCAGCGTTGATGAAGACTTATTATCTACCTGTTTAAATGAAGCTGTCGCTATGTCGTTCAATGCTATTACCGTCGACGGTGATACCTCCACTAATGATGCATGTGTATTAATGGCAAGCGGTCGCGGCGAAGTCAGTGTGGAATCTCAAGATAGTAGTGAATATCAAGCATTGAGCGAGGCTGTCAGCGCAGTATGTCAGAGTCTAGCTCAAGCTATCGTTGCTGACGGTGAGGGCGCGACGTGTCTGGTTCATGTCGAGGTGAGCGGTGGGCAGTCGCAAGAGGAGTGTCGCCAAGTTGCCGACACGGTGGCTTTATCACCCTTAGTGAAAACCGCGCTGTTTGCCCAAGACCCGAATTGGGGGCGCATATTGGCGGCGGTCGGTCGTGCCGGAATAGATGATCTCGATGCCAAGCAGGTCAGTATTTATCTCGATGATGTCCTGATTGCAGAACGGGGCGCGCGTGCCGCTAGCTATGAGGAAGCAGCAGCTAAGCGTGTCATGGAGCAAAAGGAATATTGTCTGCGCATCGGTTTGGGGCGCGGGAGTCATGAGTCGCGGGTTTCGACATGCGACTTATCTTACGATTATGTACGCATCAATGCTGAATACCGTAGTTAGCCAGTACGAACTACGGTATGATCGGCCTTGCGCGATGGAGAATCACATATGACATTGAATAATATACTAAATTTTCTTGATGGGGGTTTGCTACAACCATCAATCTGGGGCTATATCGGTTGGACTTTGCTGCTAACCCATATCACCATTGCCTCGGTCACCATTTATCTGCATCGCCACCAGGCGCATCGCGCTTTGGAACTTCATCCTATCGTAAGTCATTTTTTCCGTTTTTGGCTGTGGCTGACGACCGGTATGGGCACGAAAGAGTGGACCGCTGTACACCGTAAACATCACGCTAAGTGTGAGACGGAAGGTGATCCGCATAGCCCTGTTGTGAAAGGCCTCGACGAGGTGCTATGGCGCGGCGCCGAACTCTATAAAGAAGAGACCGCCAATGCTGAGACGCTTGAGAAATACGGTAAGGGTACTCCAGACGATTGGCTAGAACGACGCTTCTATGAACCGACCAAGGGTTGGAGTATTGGCTTAATGCTAGCCATCGATATCTTGCTGTTTGGGGTAGCGGGTGTCGCTGTTTGGGCCGTGCAAATGGCTTGGATTCCATTTTTTGCTGCAGGGGTGATCAATGGTTTAGGACATTGGTGGGGTTATCGCAATTACGAGTGCGATGATGCCGCGACCAATATTTCACCTATTGCTATCTTGATTGGTGGCGAAGAGTTACATAATAACCACCACGCGTTTGCTAGTTCAGCCAAGCTATCATCAAAGTGGTACGAGTTTGATGTCGGTTGGTTTTATATTTGTCTTTTAGAAATGTTTTGTTTGGCCAAGGTAAAAAAACTACCTCCTGAGCTGGCCTTCGATAGTGAAAAGCTAGCTATTGATACAGATACTGTTAGAGCGATGGTTAGCAATCGTTTGCAGGTGATGTCCAATTATTGCCAGGAAGTACTAAAGCGTGTTCATCGTGATGAGGTAGGTAAGGCTGATGCGCTAGATCGTGTAGATCTACATCGTAGTTTGCCTTTATTGATTCGCGAAGAGAGTTTGATGGATGGCTCTAGTAAAGAGCGCTTAGAGACCGTATTAGATAGCAATCAAACGCTTACAGTAGTCTATGCATTTAAGCGACAGCTTCATGAGATTATGCGTCGCTCCGCAGTGACTCAAGAGCATTTGCTAGAAGCTATACAAGAATGGTGTCGTCAGGCTGAAGAAACAGGCATTAAAGCCTTAGAAGAGTTTGCCCAAGCGCTTCGCGGTTATTCGTTGAAGCCCATTGGGGCGCCGTTGGCGGCAGTTTGAGCTTAAATCGCTAGTAGCAATAAAAAAACCCCGCCTAGGCGGGGTTTTTTTATTTAGACAAGAGCGGGAGGTTATTTGATCTTGCCTTCTTTATAAATCACGTGTTTACGAACAACGGGATCGTATTTTTTAATTTCGATTTTGTCTGGCGTATTACGCTTATTTTTCACCGTTGTGTAAAAATGGCCAGTGCCAGCAGAAGAGTTAAGTCTGATTTTTTCGTACATATTACTGAAGCTCCACTAAACGCTTTCGCCGCGCTTGCGCATATCTGCGACAACTTGGTCGATGCCGACTTTATCAATAATTCTCATACCCTTGGCGGATACACGAAGACGCACCCAGCGTCCTTCGCTTTCTAGCCAGAAGCGGCGAGACAATAAATTAGGTAAAAAACGACGACGTGTCTTATTGTTGGCGTGAGAAACATTGTTTCCCGCCATTGGTCGTTTTCCGGTAACTTGGCAAACCCTGGACATTACTAAACTCCGCTAAGATGTGCGGTTTATGCCACACACAATACAATTCAGCCCGCCTTTATACCAGAATGCACCCCCCTAAACAAGAAATCATGCCAAGTAATCACTAAATTGGCTATATCAAGCCCTGCTCTGCGACGGAAGCGGTGTGTCCTGCGCCGACGACAATATGGTCTAAAACGCGGATATCGATGGTTGCCAGCGCTTCTTTCAGGCGCTGCGTGAGGCTGATATCGGCTTCGCTTGGGTTGGCGTCACCGGAAGGGTGATTATGAGCAAATATTACAGCTGAGGCGTTATATTGCAGTGCTTGTTTAACCACTTCTCGAGGGTAAACAGACGCCTGATTTACTGTCCCATGGAAGAGTTTTTTAAAGCGAATTAAGCGGTGCTGATTGTCGAGATACAGGCAGGCAAACACCTCGTGGGGATAATGGCGTAATTGGCTGGCTAAATAACGACGGGTTCGCTTGGGGTTGAGTAACACCTCATCATTAGCAATTTCTTCGGATAAATACCGCTTACCGAGTTCAAGCGCTGCTTGAAGTTGTGCATAAGTAGCCTGGCCGACGCCATGGTGTTGGCAGAATTGCTCATTACTGCTACCGAGTAAAGCGGATAAGCCGCCAAATTCGTGTAATAAGGTTCGGCCTAATTCTATTGCATTTTGGTTAGCGGTGCCGGTACGTAGGAATATGGCGAGTAATTCCGCGTTAGAAAGGGTTTGCGGGCCGTGGTTTAGCAACTTTTCTCGAGGCTGTTCATCCTTGGGCCATTCGTGTATTGCCATAGCTTCTCCATGTTTTGTTTTGCGCTTTATTACGTGCTTTGTGATAAAGACGTGATCAATCCATTGATTTTGTCGCGTTTAATGTTACCTTAACGCGTTTAAGTTACGCCATGGTTTATAACCAGCTAAATAATGAACAGATGATGGAATTAAGTAATAAACGTATTTTACTCGGTGTCAGTGGCAGTATTGCTGCCTATAAAAGCGCTGAGCTGGTTCGCTTACTGCGCAAGCAAGGCGCGGAAGTTCGTGTTGTGATGACATCGACGGCGACGGAGTTTGTTCAGCCGCTTACCTTCCAGGCCTTATCCGGCAACATTGTTTACAGTGCCTGGGACGATGCGGATCGTGGTGACGGCATGGGGCATATTGAGTTGGCGCGTTGGGCAGATGCCATAGTCATTGCGCCTGCCAGTGCCGATTTGTTGGCTCGTTTGAGGCAGGGTATGGCTGATGATTTATTAACTACCCTCTGTCTTGCCAGCGATAGTATTTTAGCGGTTGCGCCGGCTATGAACCGCTTGATGTGGGAAAACGCGGCGACAAAAGAGAATATGGCGGTACTACAAGAGCGAGGGCTTAAGATCATGGGCCCCGGCTCGGGCGGCCAAGCTTGTGGAGAAGTAGGTTTAGGCCGTATGTTGGAGCCCGAGCAGCTAGTTCACGAGATCGCTGGTTTATTCACGACAGGTGTGCTGAGTGGGACTAAATTATTGCTTACTGCAGGCCCGACGCGCGAAGCCATCGATGCCATGCGTTTTTTGAGCAACCGTAGTTCCGGCAAAATGGGCTATGCCTTGGCTCAGGCCGCGACGGAAGCCGGTGCTGATGTCACCTTGGTCAGCGGGCCGGTCTCATTAGATGCTCCACCAAGGGTAAAACGCCTCAATGTTAGCAGTGCTAATGAAATGTACGAATGCGTCATGGCTGAAGCACCAGCCAATGATGTTTTTATCAGTGCCGCCGCAGTAGC